>DASWUP010000178.1:0-6231 GCA_036401635.1 Steroidobacteraceae bacterium | reverse complement strand
AAGCAGTTCGGACTTGCCGGCTCCTGAAGCGGCAGGTCCTCCGGCGCAGCCTGCGCCGGCGCGTTTGAGGGATGAAGCCCATGCCGCCGGTACGCCGCGCACTCCTTTCGGTTTCCGATAAGACCGGCCTCATCGAGCTGGCGCGCGCGCTCGCCGCTCGCAACGTCGAGATGCTGTCCACGGGCGGCACGGCGCGCCTGCTGGCACACAACGGCGTCCCGGTGCGCGAAGTCGCCAGCTACACAGGCTTTCCCGAGATCATGGACGGTCGGCTCAAGACCCTGCATCCCAGGATTCACGGCGGGCTCCTGGGCCGCCGCGGCGTGGACGATGCGGTCATGGCGCAGCACGGTATCGAGCCCATCGATCTACTGGTGGTGAACCTGTACCCGTTTGCGGCCACGCTGACACGACCCGGCTGCCGCTACGCGGACGCCATCGAGAACATCGACATCGGGGGACCTGCGATGCTGCGCGCGGCGGCAAAGAACCATGAATCGGTGCTGGTCATCGTCGATCCGGCGGATTATCCGCTGCTGCTGCATGAGCTCGACACACACCAGGGTGGCAGCGAATTTGCCACGCGCGCACGCCTTGCCGCCAAGGCCTTCGCCCATACCGCCCGCTACGACGCCATGATCTCGGGCTACCTGTGCTCGCAGCAGGCGTCGCCGCGCGAAGCGTTCCCCACGACCCTGTCGCTCATGTTCGAAAAAGTGCAGGACCTGCGTTACGGGGAAAATCCCCACCAGAGCGCGGCCCTGTACCGCGATGCTGCCGCCCGCGGTGCGGGCGTCGCCGGCGCACGCGTCCTGCAGGGCAAGGACCTCTCGTTCAACAACATTGCGGACGCGGATACGGCCATCCAGTGCGTGCGCCAGTTCACGCAGGACGCCTGCGTCATCGTCAAGCACGCCAACCCCTGCGGGGTCGCCGTTGCGGCAACACCGCTTCAGGCCTACGAGGGCGCCTACCGCACCGATCGAGTTTCCGCGTTCGGCGGCATCATCGCCTTCAACCGCGAGCTCGACGCTGCCAGCGCGACCGCGATCCTCGAACGCCAGTTCGTCGAAGTGCTGGCGGCACCCGCCGTGCACGCGGCTGCCGCGCGCGTGCTCTCCGGCAAGCCCAACGTGCGGGTGCTCGTGCTCGGGGACCTGCAAGCCACCGCCGGCGATGAATTTGAGCTGCGCAGCGTCGCCGGCGGACTGCTGAGGCAATCGCGCGATGTCGCGGACCTGCCGGCAGGGGAGCTGGCCGTGCCCACGCGCCGTAAGCCGTCGGAGGCAGAGCTCGCGGACCTGCGCTTCGCCTGGCGGGTGTGCAAGTTCGTGAAATCCAACGCCATCGTGTTCGCGCGCGCGGGCGCCACCATCGGTGTCGGCGCAGGTCAGATGAGCCGCGTGTACTCCACGCGCCTCGCCGCGATGAAGGCCACGGATGAAAAGCTCACCGTGGCCGGTTCGGTCATGGCCTCGGATGCGTTCTTCCCGTTCCGCGACAACCTCGACGTGGCCGCCGAATACGGCATCCGCGCCGTGATCCAGCCGGGCGGCAGCAAGCGCGATGCGGAAGTCATCGCTGCCGCCGATGAACACCGTATGGCCATGGTGTTCACCGGCATTCGGCACTTCCGCCACTGATGAAAGTTCTCATCGTCGGCGCGGGCGGCCGCGAGCACGCGCTCGCCTGGAAGTGCGCCGCCTCGACGCGCGTCGCGGCCGTGCTGGTGGCTCCCGGTAATGCCGGCACCGCCGGCGAGCCCAAGGTACGCAACGTGAACGTCGCGGCCGAGGATGTCGCGGGGCTCGTGCGGCTGGCAGCCTCCGAGCACGTCGATCTCACCCTCATCGGACCTGAGGCACCGCTGGTCGCAGGCGCCGTCGACGCGTTCGCCGCCCAGGGACTGAAGTGCTTTGGACCGAGCCGGGCCGCCGCGCGACTCGAGGGCTCCAAAGCCTTTGCCAAGGAATTTCTGCGCCGCCACCGCATTCCGACTGCGAACTCCGCGACCTTCACGCGCGACAGCTTCGATCCGGCGTGGGTGCGCAGTCAGTGCACCCCGCTGGTGGTCAAGGCGAGCGGCCTGGCCGCCGGCAAGGGTGTGGTGATTGCAGACTCCGTCGCGCAAGCGCTCGCCACGGCGCAGGCGATGTTCGCCGGCCAGTTCGGCGAGGCCGGCCGCGAGGTGCTGATCGAGGAGTTCCTGCCCGGCGAGGAAGCGAGCTTCATCGTCATGGCGGATGGGGCACACGTGCTGCCGCTCGCGACTTCCCAGGATCACAAGCGCCGCGATGACGGTGATCGCGGACCCAACACAGGCGGCATGGGCGCGTACTCGCCGGCACCGGTGGTCACGCCTGCCGTGCACACGCGCATCATGCGCGAGGTCATCGAACCCACGATCCGCGGGCTTGCCGCCGACGGCACGCCTTACACCGGTTTCCTGTACGCCGGACTCATGATCACCCCCGACGGCACACCGAACGTGCTGGAGTTCAATTGCCGCTTCGGCGACCCGGAGACGCAACCGATCCTCATGCGCCTCAAGTCCGATCTCACGCTGCTGTGCGAGGCGGCGCTCGCCGGCGCGCTCGACACCGTGAGCGCCGAGTGGGATCGGCGCGCGGCGCTCGGGGTGGTCATGGCCGCGGCCGGCTATCCGGACAAGGTGAAGAAAGGCGACGCCATCGAGGGTCTGGAGCGCGCTGCCCGCCTGCCGGGCAAGATCTTCCACGCTTGCACCCGGCTCGAAGCCGGCAAGGTGCTGACCGACGGCGGCCGCGTGTTATGTGCGGTTGGGCTCGGTGCGAGCGTCGCCGCGGCGCACACTGAGGCCTATGCGCTGGCGGACACGATCCACTGGCCCGGCGTGCAGTACCGGCGCGACATCGGCTATCGCGCAGTGCAACGCGAACGGGCCAGCTAGGCAACGCACGCGAGGGCGCCAAGGCGATGCGCTTCGATCATCCGGCTGCCCACATCCTTGAGCTCGCGGTGCAGCCCGAAGACATCGACGCCTACGATCACGTCAACAACGCGGTCTACCTCACCTGGCTCGACCGCGCCGCCTGGTCGCACTCCACCGCGCTCGGAGTCCCGCTCGAGCAATGCCTCGCCGCGCGCCGCGGCATGGCGGCGCACCGCATCGAGATCGAGTACCTGCGCGCGGCGGTCAGCGGTGATGTCGTGCAGGCGGCAACCTGGATCGTGAGCACCGACGGGCGGCTGCGGGCGGAACGACGCTTCCAGGTGTGCCGCAAGGCGGATGGGGAAACGCTGGCGCGCGCCCGCATCGACTACGTGTGCATCAATCTCGACTCGGGCCGCGCCGTGCGGATGCCTGACAGTTTCTCGCGAGCCTATGTGGTGACCGCTCGCGCCTGAGGGCGCCGTATTCTCAGAAGCTGAAGCGAACGAACGCTTCCGGGCCGCTGATGCTCATGGCGAACGCGCCCGGAAAGTTGCCGCCTTTGCGGGTCAGAGAGGTTCGGATCGACGAATAACCCAGGCCGATCGTGAAGTTGGGATTCCAGCGGTACTGGATATCTTCGTGCAGATCGGCATACCAGCCGCGGAAGTCGCTTAAGTGGGCCTTGAGATAGGCGCCGCGCGCACTCGCGGCCCAGCGACTGGAGATGCGCCAGCTCAGATCGAGCGGCAGAGCGGGAAACGGGGTTGCCGCCGTCACCTCCTGGCGCTGATTCTGCGCCGGCACCTGTCCGATCGCGTCCACCTGCAAGAAGTAGATTGCGAGGCCGGTCCCCATCTCGACACGGCTGTTGCGAACGAGTGAATAGGTGTAGGTGATATCGAACTGGCGCCAGTCGAGCGAGGTCTGCGTCCGCTGCCCGCCGGCGAAGGTCTGGTTACCGAAAACGATATCGTTGGCGAGAACGTGACTGCCCGAACGATCGGCCTCGAAGTAATCGACCCGCACCTTGCTGCGCTCACGCAGGCGGAACATGAATTCCACGCGCCCCTGGCGCAGGCGCTTGGCAAGTCCCAGGTCGCGCTCGCCGTTCACCGGCGTGCCGCTCACCCCGGCAGCGGCCTGAGACGGGTCGACCCGGAAGTTGCTGCGGACCTGCGGCGCGTAGAAAGCCCCGCGAACGTAGAAATGATCCGTGATGGGGCTCGGAGGCTCGTGCCTGTGCGGCGGCAGCGGCGCCCCCGAGTTCGGATCACGGTCGGCTTCGGCCAGCGCCGGTGCGGCCTGAACCGTGAGGATCACCGCGGCGAGCACGAGCGAATTGCGCATGCGGGCTGGACTCCTCCCGCTGGAGGGACGCGGGTGCCGTGAATCTTACTAACTCACGGCCGCAATGTACCAGCGTCGCCCCGCAGCGACGTGACGCGGTGCGCGCCGCGGTTGTCGAGCTGTTGGAACGGAATACGAGCGCCGCAAGGCTTACGCCAGCCGCGAGCTCAGCGCTTCATGGCCTCGAAGAAATCCCCGTTCGACTTGGTGTCCTTCATCTTGTCGAGCAGGAATTCGATGGCCGCGAGCTCGTCCATGGGGTGCAGGAGCTTGCGCAGGATCCACATCTTGGCGAGCTCGCCCTGATCGGTGATGAGCTCCTCTTTGCGCGTGCCGGAGCGGTTGATGTTGACCGCCGGGAATACGCGCTTCTCGGAGATGCGCCGGTCGAGGTGGATTTCGCTGTTGCCGGTGCCCTTGAACTCCTCGTAGATGACGTCGTCCATCTTCGAGCCGGTGTCGATGAGCGCCGTGGCGAGGATCGTCAGGCTGCCGCCCTCCTCCATGTTGCGCGCCGCGCCGAAGAAGCGCTTCGGACGCTGCAGCGCGTTGGCATCCACGCCGCCGGTCAACACCTTGCCGGAGGACGGCACCACCGTGTTGTAGGCGCGTGCCAGCCGCGTGATCGAATCCAGCAGGATCACCACGTCCTTCTTGTGCTCGACCAGGCGCTTGGCCTTCTCGATGACCATCTCCGCCACCTGCACGTGGCGGGCGGCGGGCTCATCGAAGGTGCTCGACACCACCTCGCCCTTCACCGTGCGCTGCATTTCGGTGACTTCCTCGGGCCGCTCGTCGATGAGCAGCACGATGAGGATGACCTCGGGATGGTTGGAGGTGATGGCGGTGGCGATATTCTGCAGCAGCATCGTCTTGCCGGCTTTCGGCGGGGAGACGATCAGGCCGCGCTGGCCCTTGCCGATGGGCGCGACCAGGTCGATGGTGCGCGCGGTCAGATCCTCGGTGGAACCGTTGCCGCGTTCGAGCTTCAGACGCTTGGTCGGATGGAACGGCGTGAGGTTCTCGAACAGCACCTTGTTGCGCGAGCTGTCGGGCGAATCGAAGTTGATCTCGCCCACTTTCAGCAGCGCGAAATAGCGCTCGCCGTCCTTAGGCGGACGGATGAGGCCGGAAATGGTGTCGCCGGTGCGCAGGTTGAAGCGGCGGATCTGGCTCGGGCTTACGTAAATGTCATCCGGACCTGCGAGGTAGGAGCCGTCGGCGGAGCGCAGGAAGCCGAAGCCGTCCTGCAGGATCTCGAGCACGCCGTCGCCGTAGATGTTCTCGCCGCTGCGCGCGTGCGCCTTCAGGATCGAGAAAATGATGTCCTGCTTGCGCGAACGGGCCAGGTTCTCGAGCCCCATGGACTCGGCGAGCTTCACCAGCTCATGGATGGGCTTGGACTTGAGCTCCGTCAGGTTCATCGAGCTGCGCGACAGCGTCAGCTCCGCCGGGCTTATGATTTCGGAGTCGTCGGCCTCGAAGACCTCCGGCTCTTGCATCTCATCGGGGCGTCCGCCGCCGTTATTGCCGCGGAGGTCGCGATTGCCGTCGCGATTGTGGCGCGGGCCTTTGTTGGGCCGGTTACGGCCCTGATTACCAAGATAGCCGCTCACAGGTTACTGTCCAGAAATGCGGAGAGTTGGGATTTAGACACTGCTCCGACCTTCTGGGCCTCCACGGTGCCGTTCTTGAACAGAATCAGCGTCGGGATGCCGCGAATGCCGAACTTGGGTGGTGTCTGCGGATTTTCGTCGATGTTGATCTTGGCGACCCTCATGCGGTCGTGATACTCGCTGGCGATCTCATCGAGGATCGGCGCGATCATCTTGCAGGGGCCGCACCACTCGGCCCAGAAGTCCAGCAGCACGGGCTTTTCGGACTTGAGGACATCCTGTGCGAACGTGGCGTCCGTGGTATGCACAATGTGCGGGCTACTCACGCGGTTTAACCTCCGTCAATGCAGAGCG
>DASWUP010000177.1:0-5974 GCA_036401635.1 Steroidobacteraceae bacterium | reverse complement strand
TGCTGATGGACCAGCGCGCGGTCGCCGACCGCACCGATGTGCTCAGTTACGTGTCCGAGGTGCTGACGGTGGCGCTGCACATCGGCGGAGCGCCGATGGTCAATCTGTTCGCTTCGACCAGCGGCACCGACAGCGACTGGGTGGTGAAGCTCATCGACGTGTACCCGGACGAGATGCCGTCCGATCCGCCGCTGGGCGGCTACCAGCTTCCCATCGGCATGGACATCTTCCGTGGGCGTTACCGGGAGAGTCTCGACCATCCCAGTCCCATTCCCGCGGGCAAGGTGCAGCGCTACCGTTTCGCACTGCCGCACGTGAACCATGTGTTTCTGCCTGGCCACCGCATCATGGTGCAGATCCAGTCGAGCTGGTTCCCGCTTTACGACCGCAACCCACAGAGCTACGTGGCCAACATTTTCTTCGCCAAACCCGGCGCCTACCGCAAGGCCACGCAGCGGGTCTTTCATACGGCAGGCGCTTGGAGTTTCATCGATCTGCCGGTGGTCGGAAAGCATTGAGCCGCCCCGGTTGGCGCTGCCGGAGAAGTCTATGCCGCAAATCGATCAGTTCCGGCGGTGGCCCGTGACCATAATGGGGCAGGGCCCCGCAGGACACTCCTATGGACGAGCAGCAGCAGCCAGGTCATTCGGGGCGATCCCGCCGTCCCAGCGGCCGTGATGCCAAGATCGCCGCGCGCACCGCGCGCAGCCACGCCTTCATCCCGTACATCACCCGCAAGATCCCGTATTACGAGGTGCTGAGCAGCGAGGGACTCGAGCTCCTCGAGCACAACGCCGACACGATCCTGGAAGAGATCGGAATCGACTTCCGCGACGATCCGGAGTCGCTCAAGCTCTGGAAGGAAGCGGGTGCTGACATCCAGGGCGAGCGGGTACGCTTTCCACGCGGCATGTGCCGGGGCATCGTGCGCCGCTCGGCGCCGAAGGAATTCACGCAGTACGCCCGCAATCCCGCGCACAACGTGCTGATCGGTGGCAACCGCACGGTGTTCGCGCCCGCCTATGGATCGCCGTTCGTGCGCAACCTCGATGAGGGCCGGCGCTACGCCCGGATCGAAGACTTCCGCAATTTCGTGAAGCTCGCCTACATGGCGACCTCACTGCATCACTCCGGCGGCACTATCTGCGAGCCGGTCGACCTGCCGGTGAACAAGCGGCACTTCGACATGGTGTACAGCCACATGAAGTACAGCGACAAGCCGTACATGGGCTCGGTCACTCATCCCGATCGGGCGCGCGACACCGTCGAGATGACCAAGATTCTGTTCGGCGACAACTACACCGATCCCGCGACCGGCAAGCCGCGCACCTGCATCATCAGTCTCATCAACGCCAATTCGCCGCTCACCTGGGATGCGACCATGCTGGGGGCGTTGAAGACCTACGCGCGGGCCAACCAGGCGACCATCGTCACGCCGTTCATCCTCGCCGGCGCCATGTCGCCGGTGACGGTGGCGGGAACCGTCGCCCAGACGCTGGCCGAGGCACTCGCCGGTATGGCGCTCGCGCAGCTGGTGAATCCGGGCGCGCCGGTGGTGCTCGGCAGCTTCGCGTCGTCACTGTCGATGCAGTCGGGCGCGCCGACCTTCGGCACGCCCGAGCCCGCACTGGTACTGTACGCCATGGCTGCGCTCGCGCGGCGTCTGGAAGTCCCGTTCCGCTCCGGCGGTGCACTGTGCGCCTCGAAGATCCCGGATGCGCAAGCCGCCTATGAGTCTGCCAACACCCTGATCCCGACCTGCCTCGCGGGCGTGAACTTCGTGCTGCACACCGCCGGGTGGCTCGAGGGCGGCCTTGCCATGGGCTATGAGAAGTTCGTCATGGACGCCGACCAGGCGGGCATGATGCATACGCTCCTGACCGGCGTGGATCTGTCGGAGAACGGTCAGGCGCTCGATGCCATCCGCGAAGTCGGTCCTGGCAAGCACTTCCTTGGCTGCGCGCACACGCAGGCGAATTTCCAGACGGCCTTCTACCGTTCACCGCTTGCGGACAACAACAGCTTCGAGCAGTGGGACGCGGAAGGTGCCAAGGACATGACCCAGCGCGCCAATGTGTTGTGGAAGCGACAACTCGAGCAGTACGAAGCGCCGCCACTCGATCCGGCGGTGGACGAGGCGCTGCTCGCCTACATCAAGCGGCGCAAGGCCTCTTTTCCCGACTCAAACGTCTAGAACCGGGTCAACGGCCGCTAGAAATTCGCGCAGCGCCGCGACGATCGCTTCGGGCGCGTCCTCCTGTACCAGATGCCCTGCATTGCGGATCGCGCGAAAGCGCGCGCCCGGAATCACTTCCTGCAGTCGCCGGCCCCGCTCGAGCGGGATCCAGCGATCCTCTTCTCCCCAAAGAATGAGTGTCGGGCAGCGCACCCGGGCGTAGAGGGGCGCGACTTCGTCAGTGTATTTCTGATCCATCTGCGCGATCTGGCGATAGAAGGCCGCTTGGCCCACCGCGCCGAGCCAGGGCGCTACGTAGGGCGCAAGCTCGCTCTCCGGCAGGCAGCGCTGCACGGCACCGCGAATATATGCCGGAACAATCGCCTCGTGAATGTAAGGGGGCATGCCACGGAAGGCCGCCTCGTGCTGGCGCACGTGCTCGACAAAGGGCGAGCCCCAGGGCGACAGGGCGACCGGATCGATCAGCGTGAGGCTGCGGTACTGCCTGCCGTTCAGCAGATGGGTACGCAGTGCCGTGGCGCCGCCGAAATCGTGGGCGATGACGTCCGGTCGGCTAAGTCCCCAGTAGGCGAGCAATTCATCAAGCACTTGGTTCTGTATCCCGAGCGATACGTCTTGATTTTCGGCTTTATCGGACTGCCCGTAGCCTAAGAGGTCGAAACAGTAGACGGTATGGGAGTCCTGGAACTGCGGCGCGATGCGGTGCCAGACGTGCGAGGAAAAAGGCGTCCCGTGTACGAACACGAGCCCAGGGCCTGCGCCGCGGACACCGTAGCGAACCGACTGGCCCCGAAACCGATAGGTCTGATCGATCACGTGGCGGTGCGGCGGCGGCCGCGCGCGCCGGCGCGCGGGGCGGCGGGCTTCACCGCCGGCAGCTGCACCACCTGTCGCAGATTCGGGTACGGCTCGCTCGAGTGCGGAATGCCCATCGCCCCCACGAAATGGGCCTGGAACTTTGGCTCGATCGCGGTCTCGATCTTTTCCACGCGCCGCACGAGCTCCTCGATGGTCTTGCGCGAGGCGTTATCGAGCAGCGCGATGCGCGCGCCGGCGCCGGCCGCATTGCCGGCGGAGGACACCTGCGCCAGGTCGCAGTCCGGAATCATCCCGAGGATCATCGCGTACTTGACGTCGATGTGACTGCCGAACGCGCCGGCGAGGCGGATGCGCTCGACGTGATCCACGCCCAGATGGTCCATCAGGAGCCTGACGCCCGCGTGCAGCGCGGCCTTCGCGAGCTGAATTGCGCGCACATCGTTCTGAGTGATCTGCAGAGGCATTGCACCGCGATACACCGTGTAGGCAAACGTGCGCGCCGTTTGCACGATGCGATCGCTGCGCACGGCGAGTTGCCCATCCACGACGCCGTCCTGGTTGATGATGCCGGCGAGATACATCTCGGCGATGACCTCGATGATCCCCGAACCGCAGATGCCGGTTACACCGGTGCGGGCAATGACCTCGCTGAACCCGGGCTCGTCGGACCACAGGTCGGAGCCGATGACCTTGACTTTCGCTTCGAGCGTCGCAGGATCGATGCGCACACGCTCGATCGCCCCGGGGGCGGCGCGCTGGCCGCAGCTGATCTGCGCGCCCTCGAAGGCAGGTCCCGTGGGGCTCGAGCAGGCGAGCAGCCGGTGCCGATTGCCGAGCACGATCTCGGCGTTGGTGCCAACGTCGACCAGCAGCGTGAGTTGCTCGGAAAGATCGGGGCGCTCCGCGAGGATCATGCCGGCGGCATCCGCGCCTACGTGACCGGCGATGCACGGCAGGGTGTAGAGGCTCGCACCCGGATGCAATGCCAACCCGACTTCCGCGGCACGCACGGTGAGACTCTCATCGCTCGCGAGCGCAAACGGCGCGCCGCCCAGCTCCACCGGATCGATACCGAGCACCAGGTGGTGCATGATCGGGTTGCCGACCAGCGTAACCTCGAGAATGTCGGTCACGGGGATGTGCGCTGCGCGCGCCACCTCGGCCGCGAGCGTGTTAAGCGCTGCGCGCACCGCGTCGGTCATCTGCGCGGCGCCTCCCGGGTGCATCATGGAGTAGGACACGCGGCTCATGAGGTCTTCGCCGAAGCGGATCTGGGGATTCATCGAGCCGCTGGAGGCGACGACGTCGCCCGACTCGAGATCACACAGGTGCGCGGCGATGGTGGTGGAGCCCACATCCACGGCCAGACCGTAGAGGTGCTCGTGGAAGCCCGGCCAGATGCCGATGATCTGCGAGCCGGCGTGCACGGCGACCGTAACTTTCCACTTCCCCTTGCGCAACGCCGCCTGCAGGTTGCGCAGCACGGCGAGATCACAACTGAGCCCCGACAGCTGCCACTCGCTCTGCAGCGCCTTGAGGAGCCGCTCCAGATCGCCCGAAGGATCGTGCATGTCGGGCTCGCGCACCTCGACGTAGTGAAGACGCGCCACCGGATCGAGCGTGATCGGGCGCGCGTCGACTGCCTTGCGCACCACCTGGCGGTGCACCTGACTGGAGGGAGGCACGTCGACCACCAGGTTTCCCTGGATGTGTGCGGAGCAGGAGAGCCGGTGACCGGCCGGCAGCGGACGGCGCCGGGAGAAGCTCTGCTCGGCCGCGCTCAACGGGGAGAGATTGGCGGCCCGCGAGCTCACGCCGTGCTTGGGAAACTCGCCCTCCATCACCAGCACCTGGCAGCGCCCGCACAGCGCCCGCCCGCCGCACACCGAGTCGACGTCTACCCCCAGGGAGCGGGCGGCTTGCAGGAGCGGCGTGCCGAGGGCGAAGCGGCCGCGCTTGCCGGACGGCATAAAGACCACCAACGGGTCCTGCTCGCTCATGAAGGACTCTGGATGCGCCGGCGGTGCCCCCCCTCGCGCCGCCCGCGTGCCGCGCCCTCAGGAGCGGCGGCGGTGGGGGCACCCGAGGCCTGCAGCGGCGGCGCCTCGCGGAAGCGACGGATCCAGCGCGCGCAATCCGGATCGTGGCCCATCATGACATCGGCTGCCATGCACGCCTTGACGATCTCAAGGTGCATCGGGTTCATGATCGCCGAGGTCAGTCCCGCGCCGATCGCCATGGTGAGAAAGGTTGCACTGATGGCTTCGCGCGCCGGCAGGCCAAAGCTTACGTTGGACGCGCCGCAGGTGGTATTCACTTTCAGTTCGTTCTTGAGGCGGCGCAGCAGGTGCATGACCTGTACGCCCGCCTGGTTGATGGCGCCGATCGGCATGACCAGCGGATCAACCACGATGTCGCTCGCCGGAATGCCGTGATCCGCGGCGCGCTGCACTATCTTCTTCGCCACCGCGAAGCGTACGTCGGGGTCCTCCGAGATGCCGGTCTCGTCGTTGGAAATCGCGACCACCGCGGCGCCATACTTCTTCACCAGCGGCAACACCGACTCGAGCCGCTCATCTTCGCCGGTAACCGAGTTGACCAGCGGCTTGCCCTTGTAGACGGCCAGTCCCGCCTCCAGCGCCTTGACAATGGATGAGTCGATCGACAGCGGCACGTCGGTGATCGACTGCACCAGCTGCACCGCCTTGGCAAGGATCGCCGGCTCATCGGCGAGTGGGATGCCGGCGTTGACGTCCAGCATGTGTGCGCCGGCGGCCACCTGCGCCAGGGCATCGGCTTCGACACGAGTGAAATTGCCGGCGGCCATCTCCGCGGCGAGGATCTTGCGCCCCGTCGGGTTGATGCGCTCGCCGATCATGACGAAGGGACGTTCGAGGCCGAGCACGACCTCGCGGGTTGCGGAGCTGATTACGGTGTCGGTCATGAGGCCATCCTGTT
>DASWUP010000176.1:0-7161 GCA_036401635.1 Steroidobacteraceae bacterium | reverse complement strand
TAATCGTATTTTGCCCCTCTGATATGCAATTCTTCTATAGCTGAAACTGCGGCTTCATCCGCCTGGGGCGGCGCGTGAGCTCCTCAGCCGAGCAGCGCCTCACGGCGGGCGAGACTCTCAGCGCTCCAGACGTCGCTGCGCCGGTAGTACTGGCTCACCGCGCGCGTCCCGGCCGGGATCACGACCCAAGGCTGTTTCGACTCGGTGTAGATGTGAATGTCGGGACCGAATCGATCCGGATCATCGAGCGTCCCGACACGCACGAAGCGCAGCGCATCCCCCGCGCCGCCGTAGGTGCTCCAGACCGCCACACGGCACGCCGGGCAACGGGCGATCTTCTGGCCCTTGCCGCTGTTGCTCGGCGTCATCACGAGCTCGGGACTTCCCTTAAGGAGCCCCACGCGATCGGCCTCGATGATGGCGTTGAGCGCAAAGGCGGCGCCGGTCTCACGCTGGCACCAGCGGCAATGACAGCAATGCACGATGAGCGGCCGGCTCGTCAGGCGGTAGCGCACGGCGCGGCAGGTGCAACCGCCCTCGGCGAATGGCTGTGCGTCACTCATGGAGGCTGAAGGCACGCTCGGTTCAATGCGGCGCGAGCGACCGCGCGCCCGCGAGCGCGGGCGTCGAACCGGGGCCCCGCCGGATGCGGCCGACCGGAGCCGACAGCCGCCCGGCGCTTTGCGATGCGGCCCTAGTGAGCAGCGCTACCGCTCAGGCAATCCTTCATGAATGCCTTGCGCTCGGGGCCCTTCAGTCCCTTGGTCTTGGCGTCGGCGTTGCAGGTCTTCATTTTTTCCTGCTGGCTGTTGGTCGTCGCAGCGCCCGCGGCCGGTGCAGCGCCCTTATCCGACAGACAGCTCTTCATGAACGTCTTGCGTTCGGCGCCCTTCAACGCCTTGGCCTTTGCGTCCGCATTGCAGGTCGTCATCTTGTCCTGCTGACTATTGTGCGAAGTCTCGGCGACCGCGGCCTGACCGGCCACAACCGCGAGCGCTGCACCCATCGCCACCAGCCAGGTCGAACGTTTCATACAAACTCCTTTTGCGAACGGGATGAGTAAAACATCCCTATGTTAACCCCAACGCCGGCAGCTACTCCATGTCCGGATAGCTCAGGATTTCTAGTGAGCCGCCGGACTGGCGCTCAGGCAATCCTTCATGAATGCCTTGCGGTCAGCACCCTTCAGACCCTTGCTCTTGGCGTCCGCGTTGCAGCTCCTCATTTTCTCCTGCTGACTGTTGCCGATAGTGGTGCCGCCGGCGGTAGCCGCGGCTGGTGCAGAGGTGGCGTCTGAGGGTGCGCCCGCCGCTGCCTTATCCGACAGACAGCTCTTCACGAAGGCCTTGCGGTCCTCGCCTTTCAAGCCCTTGGCCTCAGCGTCCGCGTTGCAGCTGGTCATCTTCGCCTGCTGACTGTTCTGCTGAGACTGAGCCACGGCGATCTGAGCGGCCATCACCGCGAACGCCGCACCCATCGCCACCAACCATGTCGAGCGTCCCATACGGTCTCCCGTTTTTTGCCGACCGGGGCAGGCGCTGCATGTTAAACCCAACGCCGGCAGCTACTCCATGTCCGGATAGGGCCCGCGACCGCCCTCGGCGATGAAGCGCTCGATCCGGGCCTGCAGCAGCGGCAGCGGCACCGAGCCGAGCTGCAACACGGCATCGTGAAAGGCGCGTACGTTGAAGCGCTCGCCGAGGGCCTTTTCGGCGCGCGCGCGGGCGTCGAGGAGTGCGCGCTCACCCAGGTAGTACGACAGCGCCTGCCCCGGCCAGGCGATGTAGCGATCCACCTCGGTGCCGATCTCGCGCTCGGGGAGCGCAGTGTACTGCCTGAAGTACTCGATCGCCTGCTCGCGCGTCCAGCCCTGGGCGTGAATGCCGGTGTCGATGACCAGGCGCGCCGCGCGCCAGATCTGGTAACCGAGCATGCCGAAGCGCTCGTAGGCCGTGTCGTACATCCCCATCTCGAGTCCGAGCTGCTCGCAGTACAGCGCCCACCCTTCCCCGTAGGCGGATATGTAGGTGAGTTGGCGGAACATCGGCTGGTCCTTGTGCTCCATCGCGATTGGTATCTGAAACGCGTGCCCGGGTGCGGACTCGTGCAGTGTCAGGGCAGTGAGGTTGTAAAGTGGCCGGCTCGGCAGGTCGTAGGTGTTGAGCAGATACAATCCCGCCCCGCCGCGCCCGGCGGTATAGAAGGGCGCGAGGTCCTCCGGCACCGGCTTGATGGCGAAGCGCGAGCGCGGCAGGTAACCGAAAAACTGCGCCGCCTTGCCGTCGAAGCGCTTGGCCGTCCACGCGGCGCGCATCAGCAGCTCCTCGGGCGATTTGGCGTAGAAGCGCGGGTCGGTGCGCAGCAAGCTCAAGAATGCCGGGAAGTCACCGCTGAAGCCGGTCTCGTGCATCGCCGCGAGCATCGCCTCGTGCAGGCGCTGCACCTCGGCGACGCCGAGCTGATGGATAGCATCCGGATCCATGTCAAGCGTGGTGAACTCGCGGATCTTTGCGCGATAGTAGGCATTCCCATCCGGCAGGTCGGCGGCCGCCAGCGTGGTGCGCATCGCGGGGACATATTCGGTGCGCATGAATTTCAGCAGCTCCACGTACGCCGGCTGCACCACCTCGCCGATGATCTTGAGTGCCTCTGCGCGCAGGCTCGCCTGCTTCGCGGGGGCTATGCCCGGCATGTCCTTGAAAGGTGTGTAGAAGAGACTCGCCTCGGGCGTCGCTTGTGTGACCGCGGTGATCGAGGCGTCGCGTCCTGCCATGGTGACGCGCGGCGGAGTGAAGCCGCGCTTCATGCCGGCGCGCATCTCCTCCATCTGCTCGTGGAAGTAGCGCGGGATATCGCGCATCTGCGCGATCCAGTGCTGGTAGTCCACCAGGGCGCGGAACGGGCGGCGCGCGGTGTAGCCGATATTCGTCCAGAAGGTCGTGTCGGAATTCGCCGGCATCTCGAAGTCGCGGAAACGCTGGTTGGCAATCAGCACCGCGACCTGTGCGCGGTAAATGTCGTAGTTGACCTGCTCCTGTGCCGAGAGGCTGCCGCGCGCGATGGCATCCACCCGTCGCAGCACGTTCTCCCAGTATTTCAGACGCATGTCCTGTGTCGCGGGGTCGGCCTTCGGCAGGTGATCGGCAATGGGGCGGGTCGTGTCCTCATCGTC
Source organism: Steroidobacteraceae bacterium (assembly GCA_036401635.1). Classification (GTDB taxonomy): domain Bacteria; phylum Pseudomonadota; class Gammaproteobacteria; order Steroidobacterales; family Steroidobacteraceae; genus 13-2-20CM-66-19. The sequence continues at coordinate 3,989 of DASWUP010000176.1, read as the reverse complement.
GGGCAGCTGGTCGGTGCGCCACTGCCACTCGCTGCTGTAGATGGCCCGTAGCCGCTCGTCCGCTGCGTGTTGCCGGGACTGCTGCGAGCAGGCGCACAGCGCAGCGGCGAGTGTCGCGCCGGCAAGCACGGGTGCCAGGGAACTACGCATGTCGTCCTTCCAGGGGCGGGATGACCGCACTCATGAGGCGCGCAGCATACGCGAAGCGTTGCACGCTGCTCGCGCGATAAGGTACAAGCAACGCCCATGTGGAAGGCGATCGCGGCCGTCGGCATCGGGGCGAGCCTCGGGGGGCTCCTGCGCTGGTGGCTCGGCCTGACGCTGAATGCGCACTTTCCCACGATCCCGCCGGGCACCCTCGCCGCCAATCTCGTCGGCGGCTACGTCGTCGGGGTCGCGGTGGCCTTCTTCGCGAGCTACTCGGCGCTGGCACCCGAGTGGCGCCTGTTCGTGATCACCGGGTTCTGCGGCGGGCTGACGACCTTCTCCACCTTCTCCGCCGAGGTCGTAACGCTCATGCAACAGGGACGGGCACTGTGGGCGCTGGGCGCGGCGGCGGTGCACCTGGTGGGATCGATCCTCATGACTCTTGCCGGCATCGGCACGGTAGTGTGGATCCGCAGCTGAACACCTCCATGCAGGGCTCATTACCCCTATGCAAGGCTTATTGCTCAGATTCTACGTTCACGAGGGACAGCGGCATCAGCACCGCCTGGTGTGGGAGTGGCTGCTGGAAAAAGCCAACGGCCTCGGCATCCGCGGCGGCTCCGCCTTTCGCGCCATGGCCGGCTTCGGCCGTCACCATGTGCTGCACGAGAGTCATTTCTTCGAGCTCGCCGGCACGCTCACGGTGGAAGTGGAGTTTCTCGTCACCGACGAGGAGGCCAACCAGCTCTTCGCGCTGCTGCATGAGCAGAAGATCCGCCTGTTCTACGCGCGCGTTCCGGCGCTCTTCGGGGTGATCAACCCCGATGCCGCCGATCCGCCGGCGGAGGGCTGACGCACGGCGGCGGAAACGTCTGCGTCAGTCCCGTAGGGCTTCAGCTGCGCTCGATGGTGTGCAGCGGCACGACACCCGAGCTGCCCATCGTCGGGCGGTTCACCTCGGGCGCGGCGAGCGGCTGGCATTGCTTCAGCGTCGCGAGGCAGCGCATCGCGAGCTCCTGGTATTCGCGCGTCCCGGTGGCCTTCCAGGCGAGTTCCTCGGGCTTCAAGTCACGCACGATCCGCGCCGGCACGCCCATGACGAGTGTGCGCCGGGGCACGACGAAGCCGGCGCGTACGAAGCTCGCGGCACCGACAAAGGCCTCCTCCTCCACCACCGCGTCATCCATGACGATCGCACCGATGCCGATGAGTGCGCCGCGGCGTATGGTGCAGCCGTGCAGCACCGCGCCGTGCCCGATGTGGGCGTCCTCCTCAAGCAGGGTGTTCTTGGACGGAAAGCTGTGCAGCACGCAGCAGTCCTGCACGTTCGAGCCGGCGCTCATGATGACGCGGCCGAAGTCCCCGCGCAGCGATGCGCCGGGGCCTACATAACAGTGGGCACCCACGATCGCATCGCCGATCAGCACCGCCTGCGGATGCACGAATGCCGTCGGGTCGACGACCGGAACGAGTCCCTCCAGGCTGTACACCGGCATCGCCCTACCCCATCGCGGGCGCGTTCAGCCCGCACGCCCCTTGCCGAGGAAGGCGCGCACGGCGGCACGAAATTCCTCCGACTGAAGTTGGGCGCCGAAAATGCGCGCCTCTGCGTCGATCCGCGCCCGGATCTGCTCCGGGTCAGCGCGCAGCAGACGCCGGGTGGCGAGCAGTGCGCCGTTGGGCTGCTGCGCCACGGCACGCGCCAGCGCGCGCGCCTCGGGAAGCAGCGCGTCCTCCTCGACCACGCGGTTCACCAACCCGAGACTGTGCGCGGTGGCGGCATCGAACGGCTTGCCGAGAAACAGCAGCTCGGCCGCGCGCTGTTGGCCCACCAGCCGCGGCAGCAGCAGCGAGCTGGCCGCTTCGGGCACCAGACCCAGTGTGACGAACGGCATCGACAGCTGCGCGCTGCGCGCTGCGATCACCAGGTCGCAATGCAGCAGCAACGTCACGCCGATGCCCACGGTCTGCCCGTGGATGGCCGCCAGCAGCGGCTTCTCGAACGTCGCCAGAGTGTGCAGGAAGCCCATCACCGGGTGCTCGCTGCTGAACTGCGGACCGTTCAGAAAATCATTCAGATCATTGCCGGCGCAGAAGCCTGCGCCCTCCCCGCCGAGCAGCACCACCCGCACCCCCGCGTCCGCCTGCGCCTCGCGCAGGCCAGCGTACAGCGCCTCGTACATGGCGAAGGTGATGGCGTTGCGCTTCTCGGGGCGATTGAAGCGCAGCTCGCACACACCGTCCGCGCGCGACATGAGGATCTGCCCGCTCATCGCAGCTTCCGGCTCATGGCAGCAGCTTGCCGAGTGCGCCGCCGGCGCGCAACCGGGGGCGCCTCAGGGGTGCGCCGGCGACGTCCCGCTGTGGACGCGGAAATCAACATCGCTGTCCGCGGCCAGCCACACGAACGCCGCCCAGGCGGCGACGTTCTGGTCGAGCTGCTCCCGGTCAATCTTGTCGAGGGTGTCGTCGGCGGTGTGGTGGATGTCGAAATAGCGACTGGCGTCCTGGTTCAGGACGAACCCCGGCACACCCGCCTCGACCGACGGGCCGACGTCCGTGCCGGCCTCCTCCGGGGGTTGCGCGGCGGCCAGCACCCCGATAGGCGCCAGCACCCGCAGCGCCGTGTTCGCAAACTCGCCCTTAAACACCGCCTGCGGCAGCCCCAGACGATAGACGCGATCGGCGCCTGCGTCGCTCTCGCCCGCGAGCACGTGGGTTGCAAGCTCCGCCTTGTGGTTGTCGGCATAGGCATGGCCGCCGAACGCACTATCCGGTGCCACCGGCTGCGCCACTTCCTCGGAACCGAACAGCACGACACGCACCGTGCGCCGCGGCCGATGCCCGACATCGCGGATGAGCTTCGCCGCCGCGATGATGATGGCGGTGCCGGTCCCGTCGTCGATGGCACCGGTGCCCTGGTCCCAGCTGTCCAGATGCGCTCCGAGCAGCACCACTTCCTGCGGCCGCTCGCGGCCGCGCACCTCGGCGATGACGTTCTGCGAATGAGCGTCCCGTACGTAGGAGGCGCTCGAGTACAGGCGCACGCGCACCGTTGGTCCGAGCGCGGCGATGCGCTCGATCTGATCGGCATCGGGGCCGGCAAGAGCAAACGCCGGCACCGGCACCCGCCCATCGACGTAGCGCGTCGTGCCGGTATGCGCCAGTCGATGGCTGTCGGTGCCCACCGAGCGCAGCAAAAACGCGATCGCCCCGCGCCGCGCCGCCTCGCCCGGGCCGTCGATGCGCGCCTCCACCGCCGCGCCGTAGCCTGCACCGTCCTGGGTGCGCACCATCTTGCGCGCCACCATGGCGATCTTGCCGTTGAGTGAACCGGGGGGTGCGGCCTTCAAGGCATCGAAGCTCGGGAAGATCGCGATCTCGCCCTCGAGCCCGGCGGCCGGCGTGGGCGGGGACTCCCCGAGCGCTGCGACGACCAGCGGCTGCGCGCTGGGCGAGGTGATCTGTGCGCTCTCGGTGCCGCGCACCCACGCGGTGATCGGGAAGCTCTCGATGTGCACGTTCTCGAAGCCGAGCTCCTTGAGGCGCGCGGCCGCCCATTCAGCGGCCTGGTGCTCGTTGACGGAGCCCGCAGGACGCGGCCCGAAGCGGCTGGTGAGCTCGCTCACCCACGCGTAGGCGGTGTCATGTCCGGCGAGCGCCGCGTCGCGCAGCTGCGCCGCAACGATCTCCGCAGCCGCGGTCGGCGAGGCGGCGCGCGCGCCGATGGCCGCGGCGCTCAGAGACAACACGCAGGCGGCGGCGCACAGCCGGCGAAGCGGCGTGGCGGGAGCGTGACGAGTGTGGTGCACGTGAAGGTCCATCGAAGCGAAGGAGCGCGC
>DASWUP010000175.1:0-9015 GCA_036401635.1 Steroidobacteraceae bacterium | reverse complement strand
CGCACCGAGAACATCGGCGCGCGGCGTTTGCACACCGTCATGGAGCGGCTGCTGGAGACGGTCTCCTACGAAGCTGCGGAGCAGAACGGCAAGCCCGACGGCAAAGCCCCCGTGACCATCGATGCGAAGTACGTCGACGATCACCTGGGAGCGCTGGTCAAGGACGAGGACCTGAGCCGCTATATCCTCTAGTCACCGCGCGCGCGACCAGAATGCCGGCAGAGCGCTCAGCCCTCCGAGGAAGGCGCGCCGCGACAGCGGCGTGCCTTGGGTTCGGTGCATCGTTTCCCCCTTTGCTTGATTTGCCGCGACGTCAGATCTTGAACCGCTCCTTCAACTCCCCCGCCATCCTGCGGCTCACCTGCAGCGGCGCCTCGCAGCCGCGCAATCGCACGAAGTACTGACCATCGGGAAGGCGCTCGATGCGCTCGAGGTACTTCACGCCCACCAGCGCGTTGCGGTGGATGCGCACGAACGCGGCGCCGAACTCACTCTCCAGCAGGCGCAGCGAATCCTCGATCAGATCCTCGCCCTTCACATGACGCACGGTGGTGTATTTCTGGTCGGCGAGGAAGTACTGCACCTCATCGATCGGGATGAGCCTCAAGCCCTCGCGATGGCGCGCGGCAACGTGGCTGCGCCGCCCCTCGCCGCTGGCGGCGGCGAGCTTCTGCAGTTGTGCGCGCGTCACGCGGCTGGCGCGGGCGAGCACGGCGGCCAGCTGCTCCTTGCGCACCGGCTTCAGCAGATACCCCACGGCATGCGCATCGAAGGCCTCGACGGCGTACTGGTCGAAGGCGGTGGTGAAAATGACCGCGGGCGGCTCCTCCAGCACGTTCAGGTGCCGCGCGGCCTCCAGTCCGTCCATTCCCGGCATGCGCACGTCCAGCAACACCACATCCGGCGCCAGCTCATGGGTTTGCTGCAGCGCCTCGCTGCCGTTCACCGCCTCGCCGATCGCTTCGACGTCCTCGATCTCGGCGAGCAGACTGCGCAGCCGCTCGCGCGCCGGCGGCTCGTCGTCGACGATGAGCACTCTCAGTTTGGCAGCGACGCCCATGGACTCACGCAGGCTGCGCGGCGGCGGGGCCTGCGGGCTTCTCGATGAGCGGGAATCGCAGCGTCACGATGAACTCCGCGTCGAAGCGCCCCGACTTCATGAGCCCGCGCTCGCCGTACATCAGGCTCAGGCGTTCGCGGATGTTGGCGAGCGCCAGGCGGTTGCCTTCGTGCTCCCCCGGCGTGGGATCGAGCGGGTTGCGCACCACGATGGTGACGAGGCCCCCGCCGACCTCGCCGCTGATGGTCACCGTGCCACCCTCGGCGCGCGGCTCGATGCCATGATAAATCGCGTTCTCGAGCAGCGGCTGGATCATGAGACTGGGCACCAGCGCTCCGGCGGGCAGCGGGTCGGTTTTCCAATGCACCTGCAGCCGCTCTCCCAGGCGCAGCTGTTCCATGCGCTGATAGGTACGCGCCACCTCGAGCTCCTCCGCCAGCGTGATGGTGTCGCGCTTGTCGCTCAAGGTGGCCCGGAACAGGTCCGCCAGGTCCTGCACCGCTGCTTCCGCGCGCGCAGGGTTGCTGCGCGTGAGAGCGGCAATGGTGTTCATGCTGTTGAAGAGAAAGTGCGGCCGGATGCGCGCCTGCAGCGCGTGCACGCGGGCCGTGGCGCGCAGCTCGACGCTGCAGCGCCACTCGTGCGCCACGTAGAAATAGCGCAACGCGACTCCGGCCACCACCAGTCCGATCCACACGTTGCGCAGCGCGAAATTAAGCGCCGCCTCGGGAAACAATCCCGCGCCCCCCGAGTCGATCACCATGTGCGTGCGTCCGATCAGGTAGGCGCATACCGACACCGTGGCCACCACCGCGGTGATGAGCGCCAGCACCGCGGCCGAACCCACCGTCACCGTCGTGCGCGCCAGCGGGGTGCGCAGCGCGCACAGCAGCGCGGCGCCGGCGAGCCCGATCCACAGCAGGAACAGCGAGGTGCGCACCAGGTCGGTCCAGAAGTCCAGCGCGCTCTGGCGCGCGAGCGTGAGCACGAACGCGGTCAGCTGCACGATGAGCACGATGGCGAGCGTGGCGCGCGAAGTGCAGAAGTCCGGCAGGTACAACGCGTGCTCGCGGCCGGAGTCGGTGTTCATGCGTCGCGGGCCGGCGCACCCATGATGTTGGTACGCTCGAACAGCTCGGCCTTGAGCCGGTAGGTGGCCGAGATATCCTCATCGCCGTAGCCGCGCGCCACGAGCTCGGCGTACTCGGCCAGCATGCGCTCCACCACCGGCAGTGCGACGCCGAAGCGCGCCGCCATGTCGCGGCAGATGGTGAGATCCTTGGCGTGCAGTCGCACCCGAAAGCCGGCCGGATAGGCGCCGCGCACCATGTTGGGTGCGCGATGCACGAAGTACCAGCTGGAGCCGGCACCCTTACCGAGCGTGTCGATCAGCTTCTCGAGCGGCAATCCCTGCGCGCGTGCGAACGCCATCGCTTCCGCGACCGCTTCGATGATGCCCGCGCACATGATCTGGTTGGTGGCCTTGGCGGCCTGGCCGCTGCCGGTGGGGCCGAAGTGCGTGATGGTGCGGCCGAGCGCCTGCAGGATCGGCAGTGCCCGCTCGAAGCCCGCGGCCGTGCCGCCGGCCATGATGGCGAGCGTGGCGTCGCGCGCGCCCTCGACGCCGCCGCTCACCGGACAATCGAGGAATTCCACACCGCCGGGCTCGAGCAGTTCAGCCGCCTGGCGGGCGGTCTCGGCGCCGATGGTGGAGCAGTCGAGCATCAGCGCGCCGGACTTGAATCCCGGAGCCAGCGCTCGCGCGACCTCGAGCACGTCCGCATCGGCCGACACGCACGACACCACCGCATCGATGCCGGCCGCCAGCTGCGCCAGCGTCGCCGGGGCTGCGACGTTGAGCTCGGAGGCGAGCGTGCGCGCCTTGTCGGCGCTGCGGTTCCAGAGCGCGGCGAGCATCCCGGCACGGTGCAGATTGCGCGCCATGTGCGTGCCCATGGCGCCGAGCCCGACAAAACCTACGCGCATTGGTCCGTGCACCCCGTGCGGCCGCCTCGGCCGCGGGCGCCACTATAGAGCGTAGATGGCGCGCACGGAATCGGGTCTTCTCCCGCGCACCGGCAGCGCCGTCGGCACTCAAGGCGAGGTCGCGTCGGCGGGGTTTACCTTCGGCTCGGGTATGGGCCGCGGCTCAGGTATGGGCTGGTCGGGAATGAACTCCGGCACGCTGCCGCATTTATCCTGCACGTCCTTGCGGGCCTGCTCGCGGTAGGCGTCGGCCGCGTCATCCGACAGATACTCGCGCTCGCCGTTGCTGTTCTGCTTGTACACGCGACGTGACTGTATCGATTTTAGGTAGCGGTCCTTCGACGCCTTGCACTGCGCGTCGCGTGTCTTGGCCACGTCCTGCTGCACCGCCTTCGCATTGGCCTGATCGTTGAGGTCCGAGGAGATGCGGTTGCCCGATGCACCGAGGTTCTTCTGCTCGGTGGTGCGCGCTGCGGAGGTGAAACTTGATGGGTGCGGCTTGAGCGTCTTGATGACCACCGACCCCGGTACCCACTGATCGCTGTAATGTGGTGTGCCGTGCTCATCGATCCAGCGATAGACATCGGCCCGGGCGATGGTGGACGCGCCGGCCAGAATCAGGGCCGTGATGGATAGCAGTCGCAACATAAAGTCCTCCCGCCACTGAAGTATGGCGCTCGCGGCTCGCGCGACCCTTGAACTCCGTCACACCGGCCGCAGGACGAGCCCGCCCCAGGGGTCACACCATACCTACAACCGGCCCCGAACCGCTAGCGGCGGCCTTAGAGGTCGGCGGCTCTAGAGGTCGTACGCCCGCTCGCCGTGAGAGGTGATGTCGAGCCCCTCGCGCTCCTCTTCCTCGGGTACCCGCAGACCGACCAGCCGTTTGACGATGTAGAAGGCGATGTAGGTCACGAGCGCGGTCCACACGAGCACCAGGCACACCGCCTGCAGCTGAATGGTGAATTGCTTCCAGATGCCGGGGTAGCCGGTCGTGCCCTTGACCCAGTCGACGGTGGAGCCGGGGCCGCCGAGCGCGGGCGCGTTGAAAATTCCGGTCATGAGCGCGCCGAAAATGCCGCCGATGGCGTGCACTCCGAAGACATCGAGCGAATCGTCGGCCTTGATGAGCCTCTTGAGGCCCGTCACACCCCACAGACACATGACGCCCACGACCAGACCGATCGCGAACGCGCCCGGGATGCCGACGTTGCCGGCGGCCGGGGTGATCGCAACCAGGCCCGCGACCGCGCCCGAGGCCGCGCCCAGCATCGAGGGCTTACCCTTCACAATCCACTCGCCCGTCATCCACGACAGCACCGCGCAGGCGGTGGCGAGATAGGTGTTCATGAACGCGAGCGCGGCGGAGCCGTTCGCCTCGAGCGCCGAGCCGGCGTTGAAGCCGAACCAGCCAAACCACAGGAGCGATGCGCCAATCATGGTCATGGTCAGGCTGTGCGGCGCCATCGGCTCCCTGCCAAGGCCGATGCGCCTGCCGAGCACGTACGCGCCCACCAGGCCGGCAACGCCGGCGTTGATGTGCACGACCGTGCCGCCGGCGAAATCCAGCGCGCCCCACTGCCAGATGAGACCGGCGGTGGCGCTCACGGCATCGGCCTTGTCCGCCGAGGTATAGGCGTCCGGCCCCGCCCAGTACCACACCATGTGGGCGATCGGGCAGTAACTGAACGTGAACCAGATGATCAGGAACAGCAGTACCGCGGAGAACTTCATGCGCTCCACGACCGAGCCCAGGATCAGACAGCAGGTGACCGCAGCGAAGGTCGCCTGGAACGCGACGTAAACCAGCTCGTACAACGGCGTGTGCTTGCTGAACGTCGCGACCAGGGAGAAGCTCTGCGTGGCCGGGTCGAACGTTCCCTGCAGGAACAGGCGGCTGAAACCGCCGATGATCGCGTTGCCTTCCGTGAAGGCGAGCGAATATCCGTAGATGCACCACAGCACGGTGATCAGCGAGAAGCCCACGAACACCTGCATCAGCACCGACAGCATGTTCTTGGTGCGGACCAGGCCGCCATAGAACAGCGCCAGCGCCGGCACCGACATCAGTAGCACGAACGCCGTGGACGTGAGCATCCAGGCGGTGTCGCCCTTGTTCGGCACGGGCGCATCCGCCGCCCACGCGAGGGCCGGCGCGAGCGTCGCGAGCACAGCCGTCAAGCAGGGTCGAGCGGTCTTTGGAGCGGTGGGCATGGTCTCTAGCCTTTATCAAACGATCGCGTGACAAACACCCGCTGCACCTGCGGTCGGCGGCGCGTAAGCTAGTGAAGCGCGCAGACAGGCTGCAGATTCCGTGCCATCGCGGATTTCGGCGCAGTTTCCGCAGCTTGCGCACGCACCGGCTTAAGGAGTTGCACTGTTTTGGAGCTGCCGCACAAGCGCTTGCCTCAATTCGGGGCAGGACGGACGAGGTCAGACCATGGATTCATTCCGCATCGATGAAATCGCCCGCCGTCTGCTCGAGCGCGTGCCACCGGCGCTGCGCAGCATGCAGCAGGACCTCGAGAGCAACTTCCGCGCGGTGCTGCGCGAGCGCCTGAGCAAGCTCGACCTGGTGAGCCGGGACGAGTTCGACGCCCAGACGCGCGTGCTCGAACGCACGCGAGCGCGGCTCGAAGCGCTCGAGGCGCGGCTCGCGAGCCTGGAGGGCAGCGGCTCCGGCGCAGCCGGCGGCAACGCGCCGGGCCGCGGATCCCCGCCGGCGTAGCGCCGCGCGCCTCACGGCAGCGCGGCAGGGCAGGTCATGGCGGTCGCGCGGGTCGCCTGCCGTGCGCAGGTGGAACTGCACGCGCCGCTGGTGCACGTCGAAGTGAGCCTCGCGAGCGGCTTGCCGACCTTCTGCATCGTCGGCCTGCCCGCCACGGTGGTGAAGGAGAGTAAGGAGCGGGTGCGCGCGGCGCTCCTCAACTCGCGTTTCGAATTTCCCGCGGGCCGCATCACCGTGAGTCTCGCTCCCGCCGATCTGCCCAAGGAGGGAGGACGCTTCGATCTGCCGATCGCGCTCGGAATCCTGCTGGCGTCCGGTCAGATTCGGGCGCCCGCGGAGGCGAGCTCCGCGACTGGCGTGGCGCGCGAGTTCTACGGCGAGCTGGGTCTGACCGGAGAGCTGAAGCCCGTGCGCGGCCTGCTGCTCGCCGCGGCGCACGCCCAGCGGCACGGCCACGAGCTGGTAGTGCCGCGCGCCAACGCCGCGGAGGCTTGCGCTGCGGCACCGGCGCGGGTGCGCGCCGCCGGCCATCTGCTGGAAGTGTGTGCGCATGTGAGCGGCGCCGCGCCCCTGCCGCCATGTCCGGTGCCGGCGCGCAGCGCAGGGCGCCCCGATCAAGCGGGCGCGCCCCTTGATCTCGCCGATGTGTGCGGACAGGGACATGCGAAGCGCGCGCTCAGCATCGCAGCGGCCGGGGCGCACAGTCTGCTCATGATCGGTCCGCCGGGTTGCGGCAAGAGCATGTTGGCGCAGCGCTTGCCCGGACTGCTGCCACCCCTGACGCACAGCGAGGCGCTGGAGGTGGCCGCCATTGCCGCGGTGAGCGCCGCGGGCTTCAGGCCCGAGCGCCTGGGGCAGCGGCCGTTCCGCGCGCCGCACCACACCGCCTCGGCCGCGGCGCTCGTGGGCGGAGGCGCCCGCGCACGCCCCGGCGAGATCAGCCTCGCGCACCACGGCGTGTTGTTTCTGGATGAGTTGCCGGAGTTCGAGCGAGGGGTGCTGGAAGCGCTGCGCGAGCCGCTGGAGACAGGCGTCGTGGCCGTGTCGCGGGCCGCCCTGCAAACCCAGTACCCGGCCGCGTTTCAGCTCATCGCCGCGATGAACCCCTGTCCGTGCGGGCGCCTTGGGGATCCATCGGGCGGCTGCCGCTGCACGCCTGCCGAGCTGCAGCGCTATCGCGGCCGCATCTCAGGCCCGCTGCTCGACCGGCTGGACATGCACGTGGAGGTGCCGCGGGTGGCGGCGTCGGAATTCGACGCCGCCGCGGGCTGTGGGGAAAGCACTCTCACCGCCGCCGCCCGCATCGCCCGCGCGCGCATGGTGCAGCTCGCCCGTCAGGAGCGCTGCAATGCGCGCCTCACTGAGGGCGACGTGCAGCGCTGGTGCGTGGCGGATGAGGCCGGTCGGCGGCTGCTCGCGGCCGCGATGCAGCGGCTCGGGCTCTCGGGACGGGCGCGCCAACGGGTGCTCAAAGTGGCACGCACCATTGCCGATCTTGAGGGCGCCACAGCCATCAGCGCCGCGCACGTGGGCGAAGCGGTGATGTTGCGCTGTATGGATCGCGGCGCTACTGCGCCATCTGCACCATGTGATCGACGGCCTGCTTGACGAGCCCGTCCGGCGCGTCCATGCGGCCGCCCTTCGGCGGCATCACACCGGAGCTGTCCTGGAAGCCCTTGAGGGCATGCTCGTAGAGCGTCTCCTTACCCTTGGCGATGCGCGGACCCCAGGCGGCCTTGTCGCCGGCCCTGGGCGCGCCGCCGATCCCCTGTCCGTGGCAGGCGCTGCAGGTCTGATCGAAGAGCTCGGTGCCGCTCTTCGGCGTGGCTGCCGCGACCGCGGTGCCCGCCGCCGCCCCGACCTGCGACTGAATGGCGAGCGCGGAATTGTCCCGGCCGGCGACGGCCTCTTGCGTCGGCTGGTGGATACGTGCATCCACGTTCTTGCTGTAGTCGGCTTCGGTGAACACCTGCAGGTCCTGCGTGCGGCTGGCGACGATGCGGGCGAGCGCGAACAGACCGACGGTGACCGCCGCCAGCAGGGCAATCACCAGGCTGAAAACGTTGAAGAAGTGCGTATCCTGCTTGCTCACGATGTCATCCGCCGCGGACGCGCCGATTCGGCCGCGAAGTATAGCTGCTCGGCTCCCCGGCTCGTAAATAGACGCCCCTGGTGCTCACCGCGTATGATCGCCCGCCCGAACGCGCCCGTAGCTCAGTTGGATAGAGTGGCAGCCTCCGAAGCTGCAGGTCGCTGGTTCGAATCCAGTCGGGCGCGCCAACGCACACAGGGTCTATTCCGATGGAGACATGAAGAGTCGTCGCGACGGCCGTGCTCGCTGTCGCGACGACTTTGGTGTATGGCGCAGCCCGCCTCAGTTCAGTCGTCTGAAGATCTCACATTAACGGCAACCGGAGCGGACGGAATGCCGTTGGCTACGACCACCAGTTCGCTCTCGCCAGGCTCCTGGTCGCGCGGCACGTCGAAATGGGTCGATACGGGACCACGATATGCAACGGCCATGCTGCTGTGGTGGTGCGTGCGGCTGTAGAAGACGTGGCCGGTCGCGTTGTTCGTGATGCGTACCAGGGGAAAGTTGGTTGCTGCTTGATGGTCGTCCCCGTAGGCGGCCCCCTGGGACATGCCGTTGAACAGAGTGCCGGAGATGACGTACGAGCCCCCAGCTCTGACGGTGCCAGGAGCGGACTCGATGCGCGGCGCCCACTCCGGGTCGTAGCCCGCCTCGGGCGTGTAAACCGAGACGAAGAAGAAGTCCGTCAAGAGAATCTGACCGTTTGGAAGCACTAGAAAGTTGCCGTAGTAGGATGCGTCGTTCGCCGCGTTGGGCGCCGGGGCGATCGTAGTGAGGTCATCCCCGTCCCACTCGAGGAAGGTAGAGGGCGGAGGGCCGAACCCAGGGCTCGCCATCATCAGGACCTTGCCGTTGGGCTCCAGCGCCGCCGGACCGTCGGCAATGTTCAGCGCACCCGGGAAATGAGGACCTGCTCTCCACCGCCCCCGCCTGGAGTCATAGACCGCCGTGCTGCCGGGAAAGCCGGGACCGCAGGTGTTGGATCCGGTGTAGAACACCGTCCCGTCCGGCCGCAGGACCGCAGGTCCCACCTCGAAACTGGGGCCGTTGGCGGGCTCCTGCGCCAGTTCCCCGCACTCCAACCAGGAGTCCCAGAGTTGCGCTCTGGTGCTGCCGGCGCTGTGCCAGGTGGCCGTCTCGGTATCGTAG
>DASWUP010000174.1:0-8325 GCA_036401635.1 Steroidobacteraceae bacterium | reverse complement strand
CCTGGGATCGAGCGGGCCGAAAACCGATCGAGCATCGGTTGCCCGTCTCGATAGGGCTCATCGAGGATCCGTCGCAACGCGTCAGCGGTCCGCTGCGGCTGCGGGGCGGAATTGCGCTGCATTCCGCCGATGGCTTCGCGCAACCGGATGACCCTGTGCTGGTGCGGGGCATCCAAGAACCAGCCCTTTTGCGATGGCTCCCATGTCGCGATCGGATTCCGCGATCAGTGAGCCCTGCGAGCGGCGCGCCAAGCCAAGCACAGCATCCCGCTGCCGAAGACGATCAGCACCAGGCCCCACCACAGGTTGACATCGATACCGAGCGAACGCTGGTAGATCGCCGGATCGGTGAAGAATCCGAATCCCGTGAGCAGGAGTCCCAGGATGCTGAACATCGCTCCGAGCGGTATGCGGATGTCGAGGCCCATGCGCTTAGCTCCTTACCAGAAGATGAGATTGAGCAGCAGCGTCACGGCGAGCACGCCTGCGCCAAGCGCCGCCGGCCGCGCGTACCAGGCCTGGTCCGCGTCGTGCACCCGGGGTGTGAGGGAGTAGACGAGCCCAACCAGATCCTTCTCGGGGCGCGGCCGCGTGATGAGGCTCACCGCGATGGTCACGGCAAGGCACACGGTGAACGCCCAGATCGCGGTCCAGAAGTTCTGCGCCATCTCGCTCGGATAGGCATGCAGCAGCGCAAGCCAGCCGCCCTTGATGCCGGCGAGGCTGCTCCTGGGCAGGGTGCACGCGTGGTGCAACGCCGCCGCCGCGATGCCCGACAGGAGACCCGCAAAGGCGCCATGGCCGGTGGTCCGTTTCCAGAACATGCCCAGAAGAAAGGTCGCGAACAGCGGCGCATTCACGAAAGCGAACAGCAGCTGCAGCAGGTCCATGATGTTGTTGAAGTGGTTGGCGACGTAGGCCGCGGCCACCGACAGTGCGATCCCGAACACCGTCGCCACGCGTCCCATGTTGAGGTAGTGATGATCGCTGGCCCCGCGGTGGATGTAGGCCTGGTAGATGTCATAGGTCCACACGGTATTGAAGGCGGTGACGTTGCCGGCCATGCCGGACATGAAGCTTGCCAGCAGCGCCGTGAGCCCCAGGCCCAGCATGCCGTGAGGGAAGTAGTGGGCGAGCATCATGGGGATGGACATATCGTAGTTGAGGGTACCGTCCGCCTTGTGGGGCAGGGCGAAGCCGCTGGCGCCCGTGTGTACGCTCGATGCGATGGCGATCATGCCCGGTACGATGACCAGGAACGGGAACAACATCTTCGGCACGGCGGCAATGAGTGGCACGCGGCGTGCGGCCGACATCGAGTGCGCGGCCATGGCCCGCTGCACAACCAGGAAGTCGGTGCACCAGTAGCCGAAGGACAGCACGAAGCCGAGTCCCATGGCGACCCCGAACCACTCGACGCCCATGGGGTTGGACGCCGCATCGCCCATCTGCCGCCAGGTGCTCGACCACGCCTGCGGAGCAAAGCCCTGTGAGGTTGCGACATACGCAAGGCGCGCGCTGAGACCGTCCCAGCCGCCGAGGTCCCGGAGCCCGAGAAACACCAGCGGCGTGAAACCCGCCACGATGAGAAAGAATTGCAGCACCTCGTTGTAAATGGCCGAGGTGAGACCGCCGAGCAGGATGTAGAGCAGGACGATGCCCGCGGACAGCCAAACGCTGGTGTCGAAATCCCACCCCAGCAGCAGGTTAAGCAGCAGGCCCATGGCGTACATGGAGATGCCCGAGGAAAACACGGTCATGGCCGCAAACGAGATCGCGTTCAGCCCGCGGGTCTTCTCGTCGAAGCGCAACTTCAGGTACTCCGGCACCGAGCGCGCCCGCGAGCCGTAGTAAAATGGCATCATGAAGACGCCGAGAAACACCATGGCGGGAATGGCGCCCACCCAGTAGAAGTGGCTGGTTGCCATGCCATACTTGGCGCCCGAAGCCGCCATGCCGATGACTTCCTGCGCGCCGAGGTTCGCGGACAGGAAGGCGAGCCCTGCAACCCACGCCGGGATCGAGCGGCCGGAAAGAAAGTAGTCGGTGCTGGTCTTCATGTAGCGCCGCAGCGCGTAGCCGACGCCCAGCACGAACACGAAGTACACCCCCATGATGACCCAGTCGATCTCTGATGGATGCAAGAGCCCCCCTCGGTTCTGTGCGCCGACTTGGGTCCCCGGCATGCACCGGGGCACTTTCCTCTAGTGTAACGTGACGCTGCAAGCATGGGCAGATCACTTCCACACAGGTAGCCATGAGCATCTACGACCAGGACCTGGACAAGAACCCTGCCAACTACGTGGCGCTGTCACCGCTCAGCTTTGTGGAGCGCAGTGCCGAGGTGTTCGGTGACCTGCCGGCGCTGGTGCATGGCAGGCGTCGCTACAACTGGCGCGAGATGCGCGAACGTGCCGCGCGACTCGCGGCGGGGCTGCGGACTCTCGGCGTGGCCCGCGGCACAACGGTCAGCGCCATGCTGCCTAATACTCCGGAGATGGTCGAGGTGCACTACGCCGTGCCGGCGCTGAACGCGGTGCTCAACACGCTCAACACGCGCCTGGACGCGCGGCTGCTCGCCTGGCAGATGCAGCACTGCGAGGCCGCCGTCCTCATCACCGACCGCGAGTTCGCGCCCGTTATTGACGTGGCGCTGCGCATCCTGCGCGAGGAACATGGCCGTACACCGATCGTTATTGACGTATGCGACAGCGAGTACGCGGGGGGCGGCGAGCGCCTCGGCGCACACGAATACGAAGCACTCCTCGCCCGGCACGAGCCCGTGCGACGGCTCGATGGTCCGCAGGACGAATGGGACGCGATCGCCGTGTCCTACACCTCGGGAACGACCGGTAACCCCAAGGGCGTGGTCACGCACCACCGCGGCGCCTATCTCAACGCGGTGTGCAACGCCCTCACCTGGAGCATGCCGCAGTTTCCGAGGTACCTGTGGACCTTGCCCATGTTCCACTGCAATGGCTGGTGCTTCCCGTGGACGGTGGCCATGCTCGGCGGCACGCATGTGTGCCTGCGCAAGGTCGAGACCCGGGCAATTCTCGAGGCCATGCGCGCGCATCGCGTGGATCACTACTGCGCCGCACCCATCGTGCACAACCTGCTGATCAACGCGGAAGCCGCGCTGCGCGAGGGCATTACGCAGCGCGTGCGCGGCATGGTGGCCGGCGCCGCACCGCCTGCTGCGATGATCGAGGGCATGGCGAGGATCGGCTTCGAGCTCACCCACACCTATGGACTGACCGAGGTCTACGGGCCGGCGGCGGTCGCGGCCAAGCGCGCGGATTGGGCGGCCGCGGGCCTCTCGGAGCAGGCGCGGCTGAATGGCCGCCAGGGCGTGCGCTACGTGCTGCAGGAGGGCATGACGGTGCTCGAGCCCGGCACCATGACCGAGGTGCCGGCGGATGCCGCGACGCTCGGTGAGATCATGTTCCGCGGCAATATCGTGATGAAGGGGTACCTCAAGAATCCGGCGGCAACCGCCCAGGCCTTCGCCGGCGGCTGGTTCCACACCGGGGATCTTGCGGTGATGGAGCCGGATCACTACGCGAAGATTAAGGATCGCAGCAAGGATGTGATCATCTCAGGCGGTGAGAACATCAGCTCCCTCGAGGTGGAGGATGCGCTATACCGCCACCCGGCGGTGATGGCCTGCGCGGTGGTGGCGCGGCCCGATCCGCAGTGGGGCGAGACGCCGCTCGCTTACGTTGAGCTCAAGGCCGCAGTCACGGTGACCGCCGCCGAGCTGATCGCACACTGCCGCACCCTGCTGGCGGGCTTCAAGGTGCCGCGCGAAGTGCGCTTCGAGGAGATCCCCAAGACCTCCACCGGTAAGATACAGAAGTTCGTGTTACGCGAGCGAGCGAGGTCAGCCAATGCGAGCAAGTGAGGAGATGACGATGACGAGTGCTGTCGGCCCGCTGCTGCGGCGCGAGGCGGACGCGCGCGGCGTGGTCACGCTGACACTGAATCGCCCGCAGGCCTTCAACGCCCTGTCCGAGGCGATGCTGGCGGCGTTGCAGCGCGAGCTCGATGCGATCGCGAGCGATGAATCGGTGCGCGTCGTGGTGCTGGCGGCGGAAGGCAAGGCGTTCTGCGCCGGCCATGACCTTAAGGAGATGCGCGCGCAACCCTCGCTCGGCTACTACCAGGAGCTGTTCGCGCAGTGCTCGCGCATGATGCTTACCCTGCACCGCCTGCCGGTGCCGGTGATTGCACGCGTGCAGGGCATCGCCACCGCGGCGGGCTGCCAACTGGTGGCGCAGTGCGATCTGGCCGTCGCCTCCAGCGCCGCCAAGTTCGCGGTCAGTGGCGTCAACCTGGGTCTGTTCTGCTCGACGCCGAGCGTGCCGCTGTCGCGCAACGTTGCGCGCAAGCAGGCGTTCGAGATGCTGGTGACGGGCGACTTCATCGACGCCGCACAGGCGCAGGCGCGCGGGCTCGTGAACCGCGTCGTCGAGCCCGCGCGGCTGGATGCGGAAATCGAGACCCTGGTGGCGAGCATCGTCGCCAAGCCGCGCGCGGCGGTGGCGATGGGCAAGGAGTTGTTCTACCGGCAGGCGGAACTTGGCATCGAGTCGGCGTACGCGGCAGCGGGTGAGACCATGGCCTGCAACATGATGGATGCGGTGGCGCTGGAGGGCGTGCAGGCATTCATCGAGAAACGCAGGCCGCGCTGGTGATCTTGACGCTGCGCCGCGCCTGCCACCTCTTGACGCTGGGGCTTGTACTGGCGGCGTTGCTGCCGCCCGAGCCCCCGCCCGCGCACGCGGAAAGTGGCGTCGACGTCTCCCTGGTGCCAGATGTCATGATCACGATGCGCGATGGCGTCAGGCTCGCCGCCGACATCTATCGGCCGGCACGCGGGGGCGTGCCCATTGAGGGGAGATTCCCCGCGCTGCTGCTGCGCACGCCGTACAACAAGGAGGTGCGCGCTGCGCCCTTCGCAGCGTACTTCGCGTCCCGTGGCTACGTGGTCGTCGTGCAGGACGTGCGCGCGCGCTACAAGTCGCAAGGCCACTGGCGGCCACTCGCGGACGACGGCCATGACGGCTACGACACGGCGCAGTGGATCGGACATCAGAGTTGGTCCGACGGTGGCATCGGCACGCTCGGGACATCGTACGAGGGCGCAACGCAACATGCGCTCGCAATTGCCAATGCGCCATACGTCAAGACCATGATCCCGCTGTTTTCGATGTCGGATGTCGCTCGCTATGGAGTGCGGCACAACGGCGCGTTTGAGCTGCGCTGGTTCAACTGGGTCTTCTCGATGGGCGACCCGGACAAGCCGCCGAACCTCGTGGCGGCCACGCGTGCCGCCAGCGATCCGGCCGCCGCACCGGCGCTCGCGGATCTCGTCAACCACGTGCCCGAATACGTGCGTGCCCTGCCTTTGCGCGCCGGCGACACCCCCCTCAAGTTCGCGCCCGACTACGAAAAGTGGCTCATCGATGCGATGAGTCATGGGGGCGATGACCCGATGTGGAAGGGGATGGGCATCGATGTCGTCGATCACCTCGCCGACTACAAGGACATCCCCATCTACCACCTGACCGGCTGGTACGATTCCTGGGCACTGCAGGTGGCGAACCTCAACTATGCGGGGCTGCGCGCTAAGTTGCACAGCCAGCAGCGCCTCATTGTCGGGCCATGGACTCACAGCCGGCCGAACCTCAGCTTCGCCGGCGACGCTCAGTTCACGCCCGACGCGGCCATCGACCTCAACGCTTTCGAACAGCGTTGGTTCGATCATTGGCTCAAGGGTATCGACAACGGTGTCGATCGCGAGGCACCGGTGCGCATCTATGTCATGGGCGGCGGGGATGCGCACAAGACCCCGGAGGGCCGGGTGTTCGTCGGCGGGCACTGGCGCGACGAACAGGAGTGGCCGCTCGCCCGGGCGCGGGCGACGGCGTATTACCTGCACGCCGGCGGGGTGTTGTCGCCTGACAAACCCGCACCGCATGACCCGCTGACCTATCGCTTCGATCCACACGATCCGGTGCCCACGCTCGGTGGCAATATCTCGTCCCAGGGGGCGCTCGCGAGCGCGGGCGCGACCGATCAGCGCTGCCGAGCGGCTCTGTGGACGTGCAGGGACTCAGATCCGCTGTCGGCGCGCAAAGATGTGCTGGTGTTTCAGACGCCACCCCTGACGCAGGACGTTGAAGTGACCGGACGCCTCATCGTGCAGCTGTGGGCGGCATCGGATTCGCCCGATACGGATTTCACCGCGAAGCTCATCGATGTGTACCCGCCGAATGCCGACTTTCCGGGCGGGCTCGAGCTCAACATCGGCGACAGCATCGTGCGCGCGCGCTACCGCAACGGGCCGGGCAAGGCCGAGCCGCTTGAGCGGGCAAAGCCCTACGAGTTCACGATCGAGATGTACCCGACCTCGCTCATCTTCAGGCACGGACACAGGATCCGGCTCGACATTTCCAGCAGCAACTTCCCGCGCTTCGACGTCAATCCCAATACCGGCGAGCCCTTGAACGACAATCGGCGCTGGCGCATCGCCGAGAACTCGGTGTACTTCGATCCCGCGCACCCCTCACGCATCATGCTGCCGCTCGTTTCCGCGGATTCCCGCTAGCGTTGCGCGTGCGCTGCGGATGCCGCCTTCGAACGGCCGGCGCACATCCATGTGTTCGGTCACGGTGGGCATCGGATACTTGAGTCCGCTGGCGCAGTTGAACAGCACCACCCGCTCGCCAGGAAGCAGCTTGCCGCTTGCGGCGGCCTGCAGATATGCGGCGTAGGTCGCTGCCCCCTCGGGGCTAAGGAGCAGTCCGTCCTGTGATCCCACGTGCTGGCGGGCCGACTCGATGGCCGAATCCGGCACCGCCACCGCGAAACCGCCGCTCTCGCGCAGCGCGCGCAGGATCAGGAAATCGCCAATTGCTGCGGGGACGCGGATACCCGCGGCGATCGTTTGGGCATTCTCCCAGGGCGTCGCGGTGCTTGCTCCGGCATCGAATGCGCGCACGATCGGTGCGCAGCCAGTGGATTGAACCGCGACCAGACGCGGCAGGGGGCCGGAGATCCACCCCATGGCGGAGAGTTCCTGCCACGCTTTCCACATGCCGATCAGACCGGTGCCGCCCCCGGTCGGATAGAAAACAACATCCGGCAGGCACCAATCCATCTGCACCGCCAACTCCAGTCCCATGGTCTTCTTGCCTTCGATCCGATACGGTTCCTTCAGCGTCGACATGTCGAACCAGCCGTACTGAGCCTTGCCCAACTCGACTAAGCGGGCGCAATCGTTGATCAGGCCGTTGACACGCCACACCGCCGCACCCTGCAAGGCGATCTCACTCAGGTTGATGGCGGGAGTGTCGTCCGGGCAGAAGCAGTAAGCCTCGATGCCGGCGCGCGCGGCATAGGCGGCGAGAGCCGCACCGGCGTTGCCATTGGTCGGAATGGCAATGCGCCGCACGCCGTGCGCCTTCGCCATCGATACCGCAACACACAGGCCGCGCGCCTTGAACGACGCGGTGGGCAGGCGGCCTTCATCCTTGACCATCGGAGGCATGAACCCGGCGGGTCGTTGGCTGTTGGACAGCGACAGGAGCGGGGTTTCCACCTCACCCAGACTCACGATGTGGGAAGGCTCGGTGACCGGCAGCAGTTCGCGCCAGCGCCACAGGCCCGCGGGCCGTGCCGTGATCTCTTCCCGTGCTACCTCGCGCCTGAGGGCATCGAGGTCATAGCGCGCCAGCAGCGGCTTGTTCGCCGCCGACAGACCCTGGAGCTTCGCGATGTCGTATCGCTCGGCGCTGACACTGCACTCCAGGTGCGTCGCATACGAATAGCGCACGGTGGCTCCTACTCGCTGGCTTTGTGATACAAGGGCGCGATGACGCACGAGCCGCCGCGCAGCGCGCAGCCGCAACTGGTCCGCGCAATTGGCCGCTGGAGCATGGTAGCACTCGTGGTCAACAGCATTCTCGGCAGCGGCATTTTCGGATTGCCCTCGGCGGTTGCGGGGTTGGTGGGCAACCTGAGCCCGGTGGCTGTGCTGATCGCCGGCGCCGGAATGGCCGTCATCATCGTCTGCTACGCCGAGGTCGCCTCCCAGTTTGCCGAGACCGGCGGGACGTATCTGTATGTGCGCCACGCATTCGGCCGGTTCGCGGGGGTGCAGGTGGGTTGGCTGATGCTGCTCAGCCGCCTGACGGCGTGCGCCGCCGGGGTGAATCTGCTCGTCATCTACCTGGGGGAATTCTGGCCGGCGGCCACCGAGGCGCTGCCGAGACTCTCCGTAATCAGCGTGTTTCTCGGGACTCTGGCGGCCGCGAACTA
>DASWUP010000173.1:0-2148 GCA_036401635.1 Steroidobacteraceae bacterium | reverse complement strand
GAGTCGTGCCACCCGTGGCGGCGAGCGTTGCCGAGTAGGCGGATCCGACCTGGCCATTCGGCAGCGAGCTGGTGGTGATGCTGAGCACGGCGGCGATGGTGAGCGGGAGATTCGCCGTGCTGCTTTGTGCCGGACTGCCCGCATCGGTCACCTTGAAGGCCCGTGGCGGCGAGCGTCGCGCTGTAGGCCATTCGGACGTTGCCGCCCGCGAGAGATGTTGTCGTGATGGACAGAGTGCGCGAGGTCGAGCCGCGAGAGCAGCTCCACAGGAGTGCCGCGACGAGGCACATCAAGATCACCGCAACCGGCGCCGCTTGGGCCCGGCGTGTCGCAAACAACATTAGCTCACCAATCTCCCGGGGAGCCGCCGGGGACCCGCTTCAGCCTATCGTACCGTGACGGCGCGGCCGTAGCCGCCGTCGCCAATCAACGACGGTGGATCGCCTTGAGCGGTCTGCCTTGTAAAGGTTTTCGACGCGCGGACTGATGGGCCGCGCCGCAGGAACTCACATGCGGGCGTGCTGTTGCGTGTGCTCAGTTTGCGGGTGGCCGCTCATCGCGGCGGCCGCTGCAGGTCGCGGGGCCGCCTCCAGGCGCTGGCGGATCTCCGCCCACAGCGCGCAATAGATGCGGGCCGCGTCGCTCTTTGGAGCGTAGGCCGGCAGCGGCGCGCGGCGCACGCTCATGCGCTCGATCGCGCTCCAGTACGGTACCTCGGTGGCGAGCATCGCCGGGAACTGCGCCCGCGCGCTCGCGATCAGTTCCTGGTGCAACGCTCTGCGCCGGTCGACCATGGAGAAAAAGGGCAACATCGTAAGATCACTCCACCCCTCGCTGACAACGAAATCTCGCAGCTGGCCGAGCATGCGCAGCGACAGGGGCGTCGGCACCAGCGGCACGATCACAGCGTCTGCGGCGCGCAGCACGTTCTCCGACAGCAGCGAGATGCCGGATGGACAATCCAGGAACAAGGCCGCGTAGATCTCACGTAGCGACCGGCTCATTTTCAGCAGCCGCTCGGTCGGATGGCGGCGCTCGGCGAGGTGCAGCGCGAAATTGCGGTACGAGAAGTCCGCCGGCAGCAGATGCAGACCCGGATAAGCGGTCGCAAGAATCAACTCCGGCAACTCACGTTTGCCGGCCAGCAGCTTCTTCGCCGAGGCATGTTCCCGGCGCTCGCCACGCAGCGCGTAGGTCGCACCGCCCTGCGAATCGAGGTCCCACAACAGCGTGGTGCATGCGTCGGCCGCGCACAGATAGGCGAGATTGACCGCGGTGGTGGTCTTGCCGACGCCGCCCTTGATATTGGTGACCGCGATGATCTTCATCGCGCGAGCATACGCCCGCACCTATGCAAAGCGAAGACAATCCCCGGCGCGCTGCGGACGCGGCGCGAGCTACTTGGCGTTCTTGGTTTTCAGGATCCGGTTGTGCACCAACACGCCCAGGTGGCCCACCAGGAGCAGTGCTGCGAAGAGCATTGACGACACGATCAATTCCATGAATGCAAGGTCCTTCCGAGTCTGTCGGGCGCGCAGTGTACACGCCCGTCGTTGTCAGTGAGTGAACCAGCGCACGTAATGGTGGTGCGTCACCCAAACTTCAACGGCCTGCGGCTCCTTGTGGACACTCGTGGCTCCCCCCTTCGGGAGAGACCGGCCCTGCTCAGGCGATCGAACCTGGCTTGCGCAGCATTTTGCCGATGTCGGCGACGTGCGCCTCCTCGGCGGCGATCTGCGCGCGCGCGTATTCTTCGAGCATCATGTTGCGATCGACCACCGCGGCCAGCAGCTTGCGGTACTCGGCGAGTCCTTCCTCCTCGTGCGTGAGCGCCTCGCGCAGAATCTCATCGACGTTGTGCTTGTGGGTTTCCAGCAGCGTGCCAATCTTGAGCGACGGGTGACCACCGAGATTGGTGATGTGCTCGCCCGCCTGAACCGCGTGCGCCTGGGCCTCGTCGGCTTGCGCGCGCAGCCACGCCACGATCGGGATGCGGTTGTGGCCGAAGATCATGAAACTGTAGTGCAGATAGCGTACCAGGCCGGCGAGCTCGAGCTCGAGAATGCGGTTGAGCGTCGCAACCACCTTGGACGTTTCAGCCGTGCTGAGTTCCGATTCCATGAGGATCTCCCTGCAAAGACGCGCGTG
>DASWUP010000172.1:0-2475 GCA_036401635.1 Steroidobacteraceae bacterium | reverse complement strand
CCGATCCCCCCGCAGACCCCGCTGACAGCCGGATCCGCTGCCCGGCGCGCAGCGTGTCGCCAGGGTGCATGCCGTTCATGCTCGCGAGTGTGTTGACGTTCATGCCGTTGCGGCGGGCGATGGTCCACAGCGAGTCCCCGTGCCGCACGACCTGCACGTGCGCACGGCGCATCGAGCGGCCGCGCCCATCGACGCGCGCAGCGGCGAGCATCACCTTGGCCGGCAGCTCCGTGATGGCGCTCGGCACCCGCAGGTCATCCCCCACCGTGAGCCCGCCGGTGGGCAGGTCGTTCAGCTCGCGGATGACATTCACGCTGGTGTTGAACTGCCGGGCCACGGAGGCCAGCGAGTCGCCGCGCTTGACACCGTAGTGCGCGACGCCGAGGCGCTGATCGGCGGAGAGTTGCTCGAGGTTCTCGGCGAATACGTCCGCCGCGTCGACCGGCAGCAGCAGGTAATGCGGGCCGGCGGGGTCGGTCGCCCAGCGGTGGAACGCGGGGTTCAGCTCGTAGAGCTCCTCGGGACTGACACCGGAGATTTCCGCGGCGAGCTTCAGGTTGATCTGGCTCAGCGTCGCGACGCGCGCGAAGTACGGCAGATTCGGAATGGGGCTAAAGGCGAGCCCATAGGTCTCCGGGTCGAGCACCAGGCGTTTCATCGCCAGGAGCTTCGGCACGTAGGCGCGCGTCTCGCCTGGCAGCCACACGTCCCAGAAGTCTACCGGGCGGCCGGCAGCGCGGTTCAGCTCAACGGCGCGCTCCACCAGAGCCTCGCCGCAGTTGTAAGCGGCGATCGCGAGCAGCCAGTCGCCGTTGAATTCATCGTGCAGGTACTGCAGGTAGTCGAGCGCTGCGCGTGTGGACTCGACGATGTCGCGCCGACCGTCGTACCACCAGTCCTGCTTCAGGCCAAAGCGCGAACCGGTGCCGGGAATGAACTGCCACAGTCCCGAAGCGCGAGCGCGCGAGTAGGCGTATGGCTCGAAGGCGCTCTCCACCACCGGCAGCAGCGCGAGCTCGAGCGGCATGCCGCGACGCTCCAGCTCGGTGACGATGTGATACAGGTACAGGTCCGCCCGCCCGAAGGCGCGCTGCAGATAATCCGGGTTCGAGGCGTACCAGCGCAGCTGCTGATCAACCGCACGGCGGTCGGCCCCATCCTCGAGCTTGAAGCCCGCGCGCATCCGATCGAACAGGTCCCCGTACTGTGCGGGCGTGAGGCCCGCAACCTGCGTCGGCCCCTCGGCCAGCGCGGGTTCTGCCGCTGCGGTGGGTACATCGCTGACTGACGCCTCTAGCGGCGCCGAGGCGCCCGCTGCGGAGGGCTCGGGTATCGCCGCGGGCGGGTACGTTAAGGCGGTCGTCGCAGCCGTGGAGTCGTCCGTTGCGGTGGTTGGGGCGACCGTTGCGGTGGTTGGAGCCTCCGTCGCAGCCACGGACACCGGTGCGGCTTGCGCAGCGGTGCTGACGGTGCGCTGTGGCAGTGACTCGCGCGGGCGCGGCGGTGCATGGGCGCACGCCGCCAGGGCGAGAAGCGACAGGCTGAGGAGCCCATGACGCATGCCTGTGATGAATGCCGTCGCCAATTTCCGTACTCTCTGTAGGCGTGCTACTTTTCCCGCGCCGGGGCACGGGTTCTTATCTTATAAAGACGCTACCGGCTCAAGGGTGAGAATTTAACCGGTAAGTTCACAGTATTGCCAGCCCTTCCAGCGCCAGTTCGCACTTCACACATCCCGGACCGGGACGCAGCCCTTAGCGCCTGGTGGCAATTGCCTTTGGGCCACGCGCTGCTGGCGGCCGAGTCCGAGCTACTCGCCGCGGCGCTGGAGGACGTCTTCGGCTGGGAATTGCTGCAGGTGGGCGCCTGGGGCGCGGCGCGTGAGCTGCTCGCGGGCAGCCGCACGCGCCGGCAGAGCCTGGTCGCAGCGTCCGGGCTGTCGGCTGGCGCCGACATCATTGCACGAGCCTCTCAATTGCCGGTGATCGGCGACTGCATCGATGCGGCGCTGCTGCCGCATACCCTCGAGTTCGCCCCCGATCCGTACGCCATCCTGCGCGAGGTGGATCGCGTGCTGGTGGGGGAGGGGCACTTGCTGGTGCTGGGATTCCAGCCGTGGAGCCTGTGGGGCATGCGCGCCCGCTGGAGCCGCACGGGCTTTCCGCCCGGTGTGCGGCGCGTGCTGTCCGAGCGGCTGCTGCGCGAGTGGCTCGTGCTCCTGGGCTTTGAGCTCATCGCCACGCAGCACTATCTGTACCTGAGCCCGTGGAGCCGCGGGCTGGCCAGTGGCGAGGGGACCGGAAGGATGCTGCGCCCGGGACTCACCTACCCGCTCCCCGCGGGCGCGTACCTACTCAAGGCGCGCAAGCGCGTGTACACCCTCACGCCGATTCGTCCGCGGATGCGCGAGAAGTCCGCCGTGATCGGCGGGCTGGTCAAGCCCACGACGCGTTCACAGGCGTGATCGAGATTTAT
>DASWUP010000171.1:0-20090 GCA_036401635.1 Steroidobacteraceae bacterium | reverse complement strand
CGGTGCGGACTGCATCTACTGCCGGTTGTTTCCCGGACACCGCCACTGAGCGGCGGCTGACCGAAGCGCGAGAGAAGGCGCGCCGGCAGCCTCGAACCGGCTCCCGGCGCGCAGTGCAACTACTGCTGCTTCTCGAGCGTGTACGTGATCGTCGTTCCGTGCACCGGGTCTTTGTCGGTCACGTCTACTGTCTTGCCGTCCTTGGCAGCGGCGAGGCGAATCTCATCGGTGATCTTGCCCGCGCGGCGGTCTGTCTCTACGACGGTATTGTCGTCGACTCTCTTCAGCGAAACGACGGTTTTACCGGGGTCACCCGTGATTGGGTACTCCTTGCCGTCAAACTTCGCCTCATAGCTCTGGCCGTTGGCGTGCATGCTGAAGTGATCACCCTTCATTTCATACGTCACGGTGGTCCACGCATCGTTACCTTCGCTCATCCCTTCCTGCTGCCACGACCCTGAGGCTGCGTGCGCTCCGGCCGGCGCCGCGCCCACGCGTTTCTCCGTGAAGGCGGCGATTGCCGGTTTCGCTCCTGTGTAGTCCGTGAACTTCTCGCTCAGCGTCGATCCGTCCGCGGAAACCTTGAAGGTGCCCTTACCGGTCACCTTGCCCGCCAACTTGTTGGTGCGCTCCACGGTCGTCGCATCCACAATCTTCACCGCTACGGAATCGTAGTAGTCGTGCCCGGTGACCTTCTGATCGGTGCCGTCGGCTTTGACCTTGATCTGTGGATTACAGCTTGAGCAGCTGTAGGTACCATCCGCGACCTGGAACACATCCGGCTTGCCGGTCAGTTTCGCCGAGCCGACCCGCCCTTTCCACGTGCCGTCAAACGCACTACTCGCGAGCGCAGCTGCGGGCACCAGCAGCAGCGCTGATATTAAGATCCTCATGAGAGCTCCCCTTGGTATGACAGTGGGCGCGTCTGTGGGACGCACCGCGAGCCGAGTAGTATAGGCGTGCGGGACCGGATTTACCAACAGCCAAGCTTGAGGCTCACTCGGTGCGCGCCTTCAGCACCTGCACCAGCGTGTCGGGGCGGGCGTCGAAGCGTTCGAGGTGCGGGTAGCGCACGCCGTCGAAATACTCGCGCGGGTCACGCCGCCAGGGGAGCGGCGCGCCGTTGGCGCGAATCACCAGCCCGATGATGGACTCGAGCGGCCCGGTCCGGCCGTGCTCTCCCGGAATCCATTTCGGAAACACCAGCGTGAGCGGACACTCATGCGCGGTCAGCCTCAGATCGGTAGGCACGCGCTGGCGCGCGACCTCGCGCGCATCGACGCGCACGCTAAGATCGGCGGCCGGCGCCACCGCGATCCTGACATGAGCGCCGCGACCAGCATGCCCTTGAACAACGCCGCTCTCATCTTCGGACCTCGCAGCCGATACAACAGGTGCGCGATTGTTGACTGCATGGCTCCGCCAGGCAACGCGTGCTAACGTGCCCGCATGGGTGAGACCTGTTACCTCGGCGGCTGCTTGTGCGGTAGCGTGCGTTACCAGGTCTCAGGAATAGTGACTAACCTGTGCTTCTGCCACTGCGCCAGCTGCCGGCGGGCCACCGGTGCGCCCATGGTTCCCTGGGGGACCCTTGCGCGCGAGAACTTCCGCCTCAGCCGGGGCAAGCTTGCCGAATATCGCTCATCGCCGGCGGTCACACGCGGTTTCTGTGCAGCATGCGGTACCTCGCTGACCTATCGTAACGACGCCCGCGTCGCCGAGATCGACGTGACGCTAGCGACACTGGATGACCCGACGCTGCTCACGCCGCAAATGCACGTGTGGGTCGGGGACAAGCTGCCGTGGGTGTCGATTAGCGACGGCCGGCCGCAATTCACCGCCGGCACTTCGGCAGGATCCCTGTGAACGCGGTGCCCGCCTGAACGCGCAAGTGCCGCCCGTCAGCGGCCCGCGCGCTCTAACAGTGCGAGTGTCACGATCGCCAGCAGCGCGGTGGGCAGCCAGGCGAGCACCACCGGGTTGAGATCGAACACGATCGTGCCGCTCTCGATGAGGCGCTGCAGCAAAAAGAAGCCAAAGCCGATAACCAGCCCCAACATCATGCGCGTGCCCGCGCCCGAGGCGCGCAGCGAGCCGAGCACGAACGGAATCGCCAGCAGCACCGAGAAGGCAATGGCCACCGTACGCGCGATGCGTGACCAGAACGCGAACAGATACTCGCGGGTATCGAGCGCATTGGTACGGTAGTAGTTGATCAGCCGCCACAGCGCGCGGCTGGTGAGCTGTTTCGGATCCTCAATGGCGAGACCGAGGAACCCCGCGGTGACGTTCGACGCGAGCAGGCGCTGCCCGGGCGGGCGGGTCGTCACCGTATCGTCCGCGAAGCGCGACTCGGTGTAGTCACTCAGCAGCCACTTGCCCCTGGCGCCGGCGGTGGCGCCCTTGGCGTGCCCCAGGGCGATCAGGTGGTGCTGCGGCGAGAGCTCGAAGATCTGCATGCTGCCGAACTGGCGTTGGCTGTACTGCCCGGCCACGTTGAGGATCAGGTCGCCGTCGCGCACCCACGCCCCGCTGCCGCCCCCGAAGCTCACGTTGCTCAGCTTGCTGAAGGCCTTCTGCTCACGAGCCGCCTGTTGCAGCGGCGGGGCGAGCAACTCCCCCAGCAACAGCTCGACGCAGATGAGCAGCAGTCCCGCCAGCAACGCAATCCCCGCCAGGCGCGCGATCGACATGCCGGTGGCGCGCACCACCGTGAGTTCGCTGCCACGCGCCAGCGAGCCAAGCCCCAGCAGCGAGCCGATGAGCGCCGTGATCGGCAGCAGTTCGTAGGCCTGCTGCGGCAGATTGAGCAGCGTGTACCAGAAGGCGCCGAGCGCGGTGTAGTGGCCGGTGCCGATGTCATCCTGCTGATCGATGAATACGAACAGCGCGCCGAGCACCAACAGCACCAGCATCACCAGCAGCACCGAGCCGAGGATGGCGCGCACGATGTAGCGGCTCAGCACACTCATAGTCCGCGCACCCGGTAGCGCAGCCGGTTACTCAGGCCCGGCCATACGATCACCGTGAGCGCGAGCAGTACCACCGCCAGGTGCGTCCACCACAGCCCGAGGAATTCCGGAACCGTGCCGCGCGCGATCCACACCTTGCCCACGGAGATGAGATTGACATACAGAAAGAAAATCACGACCGCGAGCCAGACGCGCGCGTAGCGTCCCTGCCGCGGCTTGAGGCGCGCCAGTGGTACCGCGAGCAGTGCCAACACGGCGCACATCAGCGGCATGGCGATGCGCGAGTGCAATTCGGCGCGCTCGCCGGCATCACGCGAGTTGAACAAGCTGGCGGTGGGCCGGGCCTCGAGATCCCTGATCGCATCCGTGATCACCGGCACCTGCACCGGCACCACATGCTCGGCGAAGCGCACGATGCGAAACTCGCTCCCCCCGGGCACGCCTTCGAAACGCTCACCGTCATAGAGAGTGAGAATGTGCGTGCGGCCGTCCGCCGTGACCGCGTGGCGCGCGCTTGCGGCGAGCGCCACCTCGACCAGCGCACCGCGATTGCGCTCCACGAACACCCCGGCGAGCGTGCCATCAGGATTGACGTTCTGCGCATACACCACGGCGTTGCCGCCGCCGAAGGTGCGGAACTTTCCGGGCGCAAGCGGCGCGAACTGCCCAACGCGCAGCGCCACGTTGCGCAGGTTGAGCGCGCGCGCGGTGGCCTGCGGCGCCAGCTCCAGGGTGAGCCACGCCAACCCCGCGGTGCCAAGCAGCGCGAGCAGCGCCACCGGCAGGTAGATATTCGCAGGCCTCACCCCGCACGCCAGCGCCGCGGCCATCTCGCTGTCCTGATATAGCCGGCCGAATGCCAGCACCACACCGAGCAGCAGCCCCACGGGTAGAAGGAGCGACAGGTTCTGCAGCGCACCCAGACCGATCAGCTCCAGCACGACGCCCTGCGGGTACTGGTTGGCTGCGGCGCGCTCGAGCACCCCGACCACCTGATTCGCCAGCAGAATGACGAGCAGCACGCCGGTGACGACCACCCAGTCCGTTACCACCTCGCGCAGAACGTATCGACTGAGGGTATTCCCCACGAATTACTCGCTTGCCTACCACGGCGGGCTCTTGAGTTACACTTGCCAGCGCTTGCAGCCCGGGCAGCGCCGCGCGCGCCGAAATAACGCACTACACGGAGCGAGGCGCTCAAGAGGCGCGACTAAGGTAAATCTTAACGCTAGCGCGCCTCAACGGTGAGGGGGATATCGCATGGAATTTGGGGTCTGGACGAAGGGCTTGGCAACACTCGCGGTGGACTGCCTGGTCCTCGGCGTGTTCGAGGAGGCCGAGCTCAGCGGCGAGGCCCGCAGTGTCGATGCGGCCTGCGCCGGCCGGCTGAAGCAGTTGCTCGAGCGCGGGGATTTCGCCGGCCGCGCGGGCGACACGCTGCTCATTGCCGATCTGCCGGGCCTCAAGGCCACGCGCGTGCTGCTCACCGGGCTGGGAGTGAAGAAAAACTTTCACCGCAAGAGCTGGCGCAAGGCCTGGGCGGCCGCGGCGGCGGCGCTGCTGCGCACGCGCATCGCCAGTTGCGCCGTGGCCATCGACCGCCCGGAAGCGAAGCAGCTGGATGATTACTATTTCGGCCGGGCGGTCGCGGAACTCACCGGCGCAGCCGTCTATCGCGTCAACGATCTGAAGACCGGGAAGAAAGCGCCCGCGCCCGCGCTCGCCAAGGTACTCGCCGGGCCGGTGCGCAAGGCCGCAGCCGCCGAGCGCGGCCTGACGCACGGCGCGGCGGTGGCGGCCGCCGCCAATGTGCAGCGCGATCTGGCGAATCTTCCTGCCAACGTCTGCACGCCGACGTTTCTCGCCGAGCAGGCGCGTGCGCTCGCCAAGCGCACCGCCTCACTCAGCGTGCGGGTGCTCGATGAGGCCGCCATCCGGCGCGAAAAGATGGGATGCCTGCTCGCCGTCGCGCAGGGCAGCCGGCAGGCGCCGCGCTTCATCGTGCTCGAACACCGCGGCACGGACAAGGCGCAGCCGCCGATCGTGCTGATCGGCAAAGGCGTCACCTTCGATTCCGGCGGCATCTCGCTGAAAGATCCCCCGGCCATGGATGAGATGAAGTTCGACATGAGCGGTGCGGCGGCGGTGATCGCCGCGCTCACGCTGGCGGGGCGGCTGCGCCTCGCAGTGCACCTGGTGGGTCTCATCGCCGCGGTGGAGAACATGCCGGACGGCAAGGCCGTCAAACCCGGGGACATCGTCACCAGCGCTTCCGGACAGACGGTGGAGATTCTCAACACCGACGCTGAAGGGCGGCTGATCCTCTGCGACGCCCTGCACTACGCGCGCCGCTTCCATCCCGCGGCGGTGATCGACATCGCCACACTGACCGGCGCCGTCGTCATCGCCCTGGGGCATCATCACTCAGGTGTCATGGGCAACGACGAGCCGCTGGTGCGCGAGCTGCTGGAAGCCGGCGTGCGCGCGGACGACCGTTGCTGGCAATTGCCCCTCACCGAGGAATACGCAGAGCAGCTGAAGAGCAACTTCGCCGACTTTGCCAATATCGGCGGGCGTGACGGCGGCGCGATTACCGCCGCGACTTTCCTGAGCAAGTTCACCCAAGGACTCAAATGGGCGCACCTCGACGTCGCGGGCACCGCTTACCAGAGCGGTGCGCAGAAGGGCAGTACCGGCCGGCCGACGCCGCTGCTCGCGGACTTTCTCCTGCAGCGCGCGGCGCGCTGAGCCGCCACGGCGCAAGCCACGACCGCGAAATCCGCCACGTGCGTTTCTGCCGTCCGCGGCGCCGCAC
The DNA here is from genome assembly GCA_036401635.1 of Steroidobacteraceae bacterium. Lineage (GTDB taxonomy): Bacteria > Pseudomonadota > Gammaproteobacteria > Steroidobacterales > Steroidobacteraceae > 13-2-20CM-66-19. The sequence continues at coordinate 14,303 of DASWUP010000171.1, read as the reverse complement.
GTACCTGAGCAGCCGCCTGGTGCACGCTAAAGGCTGAACGCGCTTCGACCCCGCTGACGAAACATAACTCGCGACGGGACTGGTTTAGCCTGAGCGGCAGCGGCGGCGGCAACGGCGGCGGCAACGGCGGCAGCAGGGCGGCGCGCCTCGAGCCGCTATAATCCCCGGACCTTCCCGCAGGAAGTTAAGACTTGGACAAGGTGTACGCGCCGCAGGCTATCGAGCGGCGTATCTACGAGCGCTGGGAGTCGCACGGCTGGTTCGCGCCGAGCGGTCATGGGGCGCCCTTTTGCATCATGATCCCGCCGCCGAATGTGACCGGCACGCTGCACATGGGGCATGCGTTCCAGCACACACTCATGGACGCCCTCACCCGCTATCAGCGCATGCGCGGCCGGGATGCGCTGTGGCAACCCGGCACCGACCACGCGGGCATCGCCACGCAGATGGTCGTAGAGCGGCAGCTGAACGCGCAGGGCATCAAGCGCACCGACCTCACCCGCGAGGCCTTCCTCGAGCGCGTGTGGCAGTGGAAGGGGCAGTCCGGCGGCACCATCAATGCACAGATGCGCCGGCTCGGCGACTCGGTCGACTGGTCGCGCGATCGCTTCACCATGGACCCGGGCTTATCAGGCGCCGTGATCGAGGTGTTTGTACGGCTGCACGAGCAGGGCCTCATCTACCGCGGCAAGCGCCTGGTCAACTGGGATCCGGTGCTGCTCACCGCGCTGTCGGACCTGGAAGTGCAGGCGCACGAGGAGGAGGGACTGCTCTGGCACCTGCGCTACCCGATGGCCGATGGCGCGGGTCATGTGGTGGTGGCGACCACCCGTCCGGAGACCATGCTGGGCGACGCCGCGGTGGCGGTGAATCCCGACGATACGCGCTACCAGGCACTCATCGGCAGGCGCGTGCAGCTGCCGCTCGCCGAGCGCGCCATCCCGATCATCGCCGATGCCTATGTCGATCCGGCCTTCGGCTCCGGGTGCCTCAAAGTCACGCCGGCGCACGATTTCAACGACTATGAGATCGGGCAGCGCCACCACCTCGCGCTCATCAACATCTTCACCCCGCGCGCCACACTCGCCGACACGGTGCCGCAGCGCTTCCGCGGTCTTGAGCGCTTCGAGGCCCGCCAACACGTGGTGGCGGAGCTGCAGGCGGCCGGCCTCGTCGAGCGCGTGGAGAAGCACAAGCTGGTGGTGCCGCGCGGCGATCGCAGCGGCGCGGTGCTCGAGCCCTATCTCACCGATCAGTGGTACGTGAAGATCGCGCCGCTCGCGGCACCGGCGATCGCGGCGGTTGAGCAGGGGCGCACCCGTTTCGTCCCGGAGAACTGGGCGCGCACCTACTTCGAATGGATGCGTAACATCAAGGACTGGTGCGTGAGCCGCCAGCTGTGGTGGGGACATCGCATCCCGGCGTGGTACGACAGCGACAACAACATCTACGTCGGCCGCAACGAAGCCGAGGTGCGCGCGCGCCACCATCTCCCCGCCGCTCTCGCCCTGCGGCAGGACGCGGACGTGCTCGATACCTGGTTCTCCTCGGCGTTGTGGCCGTTCTCGACGCTCGGCTGGCCGGATGCCACCGCGGAGCTCGGCAGGTTCTATCCGGGGAGCGTGCTGGTCACCGGCTTCGACATCATCTTCTTCTGGGTCGCCCGCATGATGATGATGGGACTGAAGTTTATGGGCGATGTGCCGTTTCGCGACGTCTACATCACCGGGCTCATCCTCGATGAGCAGGGCGAGAAGATGTCCAAGTCCAAGGGCAACGTGATCGATCCGCTCGACATCGTCGACGGCATCGCGCTCGAGGCGCTCATCGCCAAGCGCACCGGCGGGCTCATGCAGCCGCAACTGGCCCCGGCGATCGAGAGGGCGACGGCCAAGCAGTACCCGCAGGGCATCGCGCCGCACGGCACCGATGCGCTGCGCTTCACCTTCGCCGCCCTCGCCTCCCCGAGCCGCGAAATCCGCTTCGACCTGGCGCGCGTCGACGGTTATCGCAAATTCTGTAACAAGCTGTGGCAAGCCGCGCGCTTCGTCACCATGACATTGGGCGAGGCCGTACCCGCAGCGGGCGGTGAGCCCGTGGAGCTGTCGATCGCCGACCGCTGGATCCGCGCGCGCTTCGGCCGCATGCTCGTCACGCTCGAGAGCGCGCTGCACGAGTACCGCTTCGATTACGCGGCCAGCGCCCTTTACGAGTTCACCTGGTACGACTTCTGCGACTGGTATCTGGAGCTGACCAAGCCCGTGCTGCAGGCCGAGGCTATCTCCGCGGCAGCGAAGCGCGGCACGCAGCGCACGCTCGCGCAGGTGTTTGAGGCACTGCAGCGTGCGCTGCATCCGCTGATACCGTTCATTACCGAGGAGATCTGGCAGCGCGTGGCGCCGCTCGCGGCACGCGCCGGGCAGAGCGTCATGCTGCAGGCCTATCCGGCCGCGGCGGACTTCCCGGCCGATGAGGAAGCCGAGCGCGAAGCGGCCTGGATCCAGGCGGTCATTCTCGCCGTGCGCCAGATCCGCGGCGAGATGAATATCAATCCCGGCAAGCGCATCCCGGTATTGCTCAAGGACGCCACGCAAGAGGATCGGGCCCTCAGCGCGCGCCACCGCGTCTGGCTCGAGCGCCTGGCGGGCCTTAGCAGCATCAGGGTGCTCGACGCGGGTGAGCGCGCGCCGCAGTCGGCCCCGGCGCTGGTCGGCACACTCACCATCCTGGTACCCATGGCCGGACTCATCGATGCCGGCGCGGAGGCCGAGCGCCTCGGGAGGCTCCTCGCCAAGGCGCAGGAGGAGCTCGCGAAAACGCGCGCCCGGCTCGCCAACGAGAGCTTCGTGCGCAACGCGCCCGTCGCGGTCGTGACCACCGAGCGCGAACGCGCCGCGGAGCTCGAGCGCACGGTGAGCGGCTTGAGCTCGCAGCTTGAACGGCTAAAGGGGCTGCCGGCGCTGTGAACGCGCTCAGCGCAACCGATCCCGATGCCGCGACGCTCGGCCGGGTGCTCGGCACGCTCGAGACCATCATTCTGGGCAAGCCGGGGCAGATCCGACTGTGTCTCGCCTGCCTGCTGGCACGCGGGCACCTGCTGATCGAGGACGTGCCGGGAGTAGGCAAGACCACGCTCGCGCATGCGCTCGCGCACGTACTGGGGCTTCTCTGGCAGCGCGTGCAGTTCACCAGCGATCTGCTGCCGGCGGACATCATCGGCGTCTCGATCTTCGATCGCGCCAGCCAGCAATTCAACTTCCGCCAGGGTCCGATCTTCACCCAGCTGCTGCTCGCGGATGAAGTAAACCGCGCCAGCCCGCGCACGCAAAGCGCGCTGCTCGAAGCGATGGAGGAGCGCCAGGTGAGCGCCGACGGCACCACCTATCCGCTGCCCGAGCCGTTCTTCGTGGTCGCGACGCAGAATCCGCATGAGCAGCTCGGTACCTTCGCCCTGCCCGAATCGCAGCTCGATCGTTTTCTCATGCGGGTGACGCTCGGATATCCCGACACCGCGCATGAGCGCGAGCTGCTGCGCGGCGGGGAGCGCCGTGAGCTGTTGTCCCACATTGCGCCGGCGCTGTCCGCCGCGGCCGTGCTGCGGGTGCAACGCGCCGTGCGCGCCGTGCACGTCGCCGATGCGCTGCTCGACTACACCCAGTCGCTGATCGCGCGCACGCGCGAACGCTCGGATCTGAAACTCGGACTATCACCGCGCGCCGGCCAGGGCCTGCTGCGCGCCGCGCAGGCGTGGGCGTACCTGGCGGCGCGCCCGGCGGTGCTGCCGGAGGACGTGCAGGCGGTGCTGCCGGCGGTGGTCGCGCACCGGCTCGAGAGGCGCGACCCGGCCGGTAGCGGCGACGGTGACGGGCTCGCCCGCGAAATCATTCGGGCGGTGCCGGTGCCGCCCTGACGTGCGTCGGCGCTGGCACCCGCTCGCACCGCTCCCGGGCCTCATGCGCGCACGCCTGGCCGCATGGATGCGCCGCCGCCAGGGAGCGGATGTGCTGCCGGTCACTCTCGAGCGCCGCAGGCTATATATCCTGCCGACCGGCGCCGGCATGGCGTTCGGGTTGCTGCTGTTCCTCATGCTGCTCGCCGGACTCAACTACGGCAACAGCCTCGCCCTGTTCCTGACGTTTGTGCTCGCCGCGTTTGCGCTGGTGGTGATGCAGCAGTGCCACCGCAATCTCCTCGGAATCACGGTGATCGCGGCCAGCGCACCTGCGGTGTTCGCGCGCAGCAGCGGCGCCGTGCAGGTGACGCTCGCCAACCCCGCGGACCTCGCCCGCGCAGGCATCGAGGCCGCGCTGCCGCAGCTGGCGGCGGTCGCCGCCGACCTGCCGGCCCGCGACCGGCGCCGGCTCGAGCTGCCGCTGCCCGCCCCCACGCGCGGCATGCTGCGCATCGATCGGCTGCGTCTTACGACCACGCATCCCTTCGGCCTGTTCCGCGCCTGGACCTGGGTGCACACGCCCGTTGAAATGATGATCTATCCGCGCCCCGCAGGAGCGCTGCCCATGCCGGCGGAGAGCGGGCTCAAGCCCGGTGCGCGCTCGCGCGGCGGCTCGGGCGCGGACGAGTGGGTGGGGCTGCGGCCGTTTCGCGACGGGGACTCGCCGCGCCAGGTGGACTGGAAGGCCTACGCGCGCGAAGCGCCGCTGCTGGTGAAGGAGTACAGCCCGGCGGGATCGGAGTTGCGCCTGTTCGACTTCGCGCAACTGACCGATCCGGACACCGAGGCGCGCCTCTCGCAGCTGGCGCGCTGGGTGGTCGACGCCGAGGCGCACGGCGAGCGCTATGGAGTCGCGCTTCCCGGCGTGCTGCTGCCAGCGCAGCGCGGTCCCGAGCAGCGGCATCGCTGTCTGGCCGCGCTCGCGATGTTTGGAATGGACGACGGAGGCGGCCATGGCGGCGGCGCCCACGCCTCAGGCCGCTGACCCCGAGGCGCTGCGGCCGCTCGCGTGGGCGTGCGCGGCCTTCGCGGGCGGTGTGCTGCTGAACCTCGATCGCGTGCCGGCCTGGACGGGGGCCGTGGCGCTGATGCTCATCGCGTGGCGCCTCACCACTCTGCGCTCCGCGGCCAGACTTCCCGGGACCGTGGCACGCGCGCTGCTCGCGCTGCTGGTGGTGGTGCTGGTGCTGCTGAGATTCCACACGCTCAACGGACTCGCCGCCGGCACTGCGCTGCTGATACTGATGTCGGCGCTGAAGCTGCTCGAGACGCGCGCGCGGCGCGACCAGTTCGTCATGGTAGGCGCCGGACTGTTTCTGCTGCTGGCGGCGTGCCTCGACCGGCAGAGCCTCATCCGAACGCCGCTGTATGCGCTGCAGACGTGGCTGAGCTGCAGCGCGCTCGCGGTGGTGGCTTCCGCAGGCTGCGGCGCTCGCGCGGCGCTGCGGCTCGCAGGTAGGGCATTGATCCTCGCTTTGCCGTTGGCGGTGTTGTTGTTCCTGTTCTTCCCGCGCTTGCCGGGCGCCTTCTGGGCCATCCCACGCGAAGAACAGGCGGTGACGGGGCTGTCCGACACCATGAGTCCCGGCGGCATCTCGAAACTGGTCGCCAGCTACGACCCCGCCTTCCGCGTGCGCTTCGTAGGTCGCGCTCCGCCGCCCGAGGAGCGCTACTGGCGCGGTCCGGTGCTGCACGACTTTGACGGTTACACCTGGCGGAGCAGGTCCGGGGCGTTTCACATGCGCCAGCGACTGCAGTATCTGGGCACGGCCTACCACTACCGCGTGACACTCGAACCCACCCGGCAGCGCTGGTGGCTCGCGCTCGACACGCCCGCGCAATCCCCCGACACCAACGTGCTGCTCACGTATGACAATCAGCTGCTCGCCACCGAGCCGCTCGCAGAGCCGGTCAGTTTCGACGCCGTTTCCTACACCCACACACGTGCCCTGGAGCCGCTCGGCGCCTTCGGGCGGCAGCAGGACACCGCCCGGCCGCAGGGAGCCAACCCGCGCTCGGTTGCGCTGGCGCAGGCGCTGCGGCAGCGCGCCGGCTCGGATGCGCAGTTCGTGCAGGCGACCCTCGACTACCTGCGCAGCGGCGGCTTCGAGTACTCACTCACGCCCGAGCCGCTCGGCGCCGACGCGGTGGACGACTTACTGTTCAACACGCGCACGGGCTTCTGTGGTCACTACGCATCCGCTTTCGTTACGCTGATGCGCGCTGCGGATGTCCCGGCACACGTGGTGACCGGCTATCTGGGCGGCGAGTGGAATCCGATCGGCGGCTACTTCCTGGTGCGCCAATCGGACGCCCATGCGTGGGCGGAAGTCTGGCTGGAGGGGCGCGGCTGGACCCGCATCGATCCGACGGCGGTGGTAGAACCCGAGCGGCTGCGCCGCGGGGTTTTCGAGCTGCTGCCCGATGCGCTGGCGACGCGCGAGCGGCTGCTGCGCGGCTCACCCTGGCTGACGCGCCTGCTGCAGCGATGGGATGCCGCCAACGCCTGGTGGGGCGAGCACGTCGTGAAGTTCGACTACCCCGCGCAGCTCGATCTGCTCGGCCGACTGGGCATTCGATCGCCCGACGTGCGTTACCTCGGGTGGGCGTTCATGCTCGCGCTCCTCGGGTGGCTCGCGATCATCGCCTGGCACATCGGCCGCAGCGCGCGCCCCGCTTCCCCCGATACGCTGGCGCGCGCCTATGTGCGCCTGTGCCACAAGCTCGAGCGCATCGGGCTGCCGCGTGCCCCCTACCAGGGACCGTTGAGCTTCGCCGCAACGGTGAGCGTGCGCCGGCCGGATCTCGGGGACAGCGTGTACGCCCTGCTGGCGCGCTACGCGCAGCTGCGCTACGGACCTGCCGCACCAGACACCCGGACGGCGCAGGTCGAGGAGTTCCGGCGGGCGGTTGCACGACTGTCGCTGTCACGCGCGCTGAAGCCGCTAGTCACGCGGACCTGAAGCCGATTCTCGCGTGAGTGCCGTCGCAGAAGGGCTTGTTGGCGCTGCCGCCGCAGCGGCACAGGACAGCTGAAGTCACCCGCGCGACCACGCGGCCGGTGCCGCTGGTGATCTCGAGGTTACCGCGAACCCTTAAGGGTCCGTTGCTCTGCGGATCAATCGCCAACACGCCATCACGCACCGGGAGCATGTCGGTCTTGCCGCTCGGCGGTTCGCCCGTGGCGCTGAAGCCGATCTCGCGATGCGAGCCGTCGCAGTACGGCTTGTTCTTGGAAGCCCCACAGCGGCACAACGTGGCGCGAAAGCCCACCGGCACGCCGTCGATCTGCAGCGCTGCGCGAAACGCGTAGGGTCCTGCCTCACGCACGCCGGCGAGATTCACCGGCGGCACCGGCTCAGTCGGCCCACCGTCCGTGCGCCGATAGCGGATCGCGCCCGACGGGCAGGCATGTGCGACCTCGACGAGCTGCTCCACCGGTATGGCATCCGGATGGAGCCACGGTCCTTGCACATTGGCGAGAAACACCTTGGGCGCCCAGGTGACACAAAAGCGCGAGTGAATGCAGCGCCTCGCTTCGAACTGCAGCTCGATCCGCTCCCCCTGCACCGTCTCCACTCCCGCGCTGACGGTTGAAGGTGGTGCCGCGCTGGCGGCGGCAACCGCCTCAGGGGCCGCTGCGGCCGCCACGCCAGCCGACGCGCCTGCGGGCGCGGCACTGACTGCAGCGGCCACCGTGAGATCAAAGCCCTTGTTCGCCCGAGCCACGAGCGAGGCCAGCTGCTCCGCGGCCGCCAGCGCGCGTGCATCGCCGCCCTTGCGCAGCGCCGCGGCCGCATCATGCAGCTGTGCGAAACGCTCGACGAACAGGCGCCGCGCGGCAGGTCCGGGCGGCAGCGCGGCAGCGTCGCGCAGCGTGATGAAGGACATGCCGGCGTTGCATTGCGGGTTCGATGGCCCCGCCGGCAAGCGCGCCGCGCGTTCGGCGAGCGGCGCGACCGCCTGCATGAGGCCGATCGCAAGATCCACGGCCAGGGATTTTTCCGCACTCGGGCCGCGTACCGCGTATGCGTAGGCAAGCAGCCGCAGCATCAGCCCGTAGGAGGCGTTGGCGAGATCCACGGTGGCCACCGCGTCCGGGTTCTCGAGCCACACGCGCCCTTCGGGCCGCGGCGGACGGCGCAGCACCGGATTGGTCGCGGCGGGGAACGCGGGCGCGAAGGCCGGGTTCTTGTCGGTGAGGGCGTGCAGCTCAGCGCGAATTCCCAGGAATTTCTGGTAGTGCGAGCCGACCGAATCGCGCGGCGCGCCCTCGCCCTGCTCGACGATCGCCGCGAACGCGGCAAGCGCGGTCTTCAGACACACGACGTGCCGCGCACCGGGCAGGTTCACCTCGTCAGGCGAGAGCTGCAACGCCGGATCGCCGTCGAACCCGTTTGCCTCGCCACAGCGCGCTACCAAAGCGCGCAGGCCTTCGCTCAGGGCCACATAAAAGTCGCCGACGGTGTCGTAATTGACGCCCATCGGAGTGAGTCGCGCCCCGCTGCTGCCGCCGCGCACGTAGCTGCGTTCGTAGGCAAATCCGCCGCCCTCCTGCTCGCTGGAGCCGTGCGGACGCTCGAGGAACACGAAGTGCTGCAGCGTGTCGGCATTGAACGGCGCGAGTTTCACCACCACGCTAGCCGGCAGATAGCCCGGATCCAGCGGAAAATTCATGCGCCCGAAGCGCGGACTGCCGCCGAGCGCCGAGGTGATGTTCCACACCGCCGCGAGGTGACCCATCTCCTCGATGGCCACCCCGAGCAGCACCTGACGCCAGCGGCGTACGGCCGCAGCTTCCTCAGCGCCAAGTCCCTCTCGTTCGCCGTCCCTGAGGCTGGCCGCGGCGTACAGGTACGTGCACATGAGGTTGTGCTCGAGCTCCGCGGCCTCGTACAGCGCGTGCAACAGGACTTCGCGCTGCGTGAGGGCGGCGGGCAGGGAAACGTCGTTCATGGGTCCTCCGACGCCTATGTCGCACAAATCCATGCGGCGCGCCACTCCCCAAAAGGCGTGGCGCTGCTTTAGCTCGTGGCGTGTTCCCGCGTCTCGCGGAAAGTGATGCCGGGCCAGCGCTCAAGCGTCAGCTCGAGATTCACCCGCGAGGGCGCGAGGTACACCAGTGCGCCGCTGTGATCGAGCGCCAGGTGCTGGTGCGCGCGGCTGCGGAACTGCTCCATCAGTTGCGGATCGGCGCTCTCGACCCAGCGCGCGGTGTGGATGGTGACGGGATCGAACACGCACTGCACCCCGTACTCGTCCTGCAGCCGGAACGCCACCACCTCGAACTGCAGCTGCCCCACGGCGCCCAGGATCAGATCGTTGCTGCGCAGCGGTTTGAACAGCTGCGTTGCGCCCTCCTCGCAAAGCTGCGACAGGCCCTTCTGCAGCGCCTTCATCCTCAGCGGGTCCTTGAGCACCGCACGGCGGAATATCTCCGGCGCGAAATTCGGGACACCGGTGAAGGTGAGCCGCTCGCCCTGAGTGAAGGTGTCGCCGATGTTGATGGTGCCGTGGTTATGCAGGCCGATGATGTCGCCCGCGTAGGCTTCCTGGGCCTGCGCGCGCTCCGCCGCCATGAAGGTGAGCGCATCGGCGACGCGCACCTCCTTGTCGAGGCGCACGTGAAACAGGCGCATGCCGCGCGCGTACTTCCCGGCACACAGGCGCAGGAACGCGACCCGATCGCGGTGCGCAGGGTCCATGTTCGCCTGGATCTTGAATACGAAGCCCGCGAGCGCCGGCTCGGGCGGCGCCACGGTGCGTTCGCGTGCGGTGCGCGGCAGCGGCCCGGGAGCGTGCCTGGTGAACGCCGCGAGCAGCTCCTCGACGCCGAAGTTGTTGATGGCGGAACCGAAGAACACCGGCGTCTGCCGGCCGGCCAGGTAGGCGTGCGCATCGAAGCTCTCCGTGGCACCCTTCACCAGCTCAATCTCCTCGCCCAGGGCGGCTGCCTGATCGCCGAGGAAGTCGCGCGCCGCATCGCTTCCCAACCCGTCGATAGTGCGGTTTTCGCCCACGCGACCGCGTTCGCCCGCGGCGTACGCATAGATGCGATCCTCGCTCAGGTGATAGATGCCGCGCAGCTCGCGTCCCATGCCGATCGGCCAGGTGATGGGCGCGGTGTCTATGCGCAGCACGCTCTCGATCTCGTCCAGCAGCTCGATGGGCGGGCGGCCGTCGCGATCGAGCTTGTTGATGAAGGTCATGATCGGCGTGTCGCGCAGACGGCAGACTTCCATGAGCTTGATGGTGCGCTCCTCGACACCCTTGGCGCAGTCGATGACCATGAGCGCCGAGTCCACCGCGGTCAGCGTGCGGTAGGTGTCCTCGGAAAAGTCCTCGTGACCGGGCGTGTCGAGCAGGTTCACGATGCAGTCGCGATACGGAAACTGCATCACCGAAGAGGTCACGGAAATGCCGCGCTGCTGTTCGAGCCGCATCCAGTCGGAGGTCGCATGGCGCGCGGCCTTGCGGCCCTTGACGGTACCGGCCATCTGAATGGCACCACCGAACAGCAGCAGTTTCTCCGTGAGCGTGGTCTTGCCGGCGTCGGGGTGCGAGATGATCGCGAACGTGCGTCGCCGATGAATTTCGGCAGCCAGGTCAGTCATGTCGCTTTCGGGAACTCAGGCGGTCGGGGCGTGGGCGCCGCGCAGAGCGAGCTTGAGCACGGCGGCGTCCTCGCGTCCGCTCGGCGCCTGATAGTAGCCGCGCCGCGTGCCGACCTGCTCGAAGCCCATCGACAGGTACAGACGGATTGCGGCGGTGTTGGATGGCCGCACCTCGAGAAACGCCTCGCCCATGCCGGCCGCGGCGGCACGATCGATCAGGGTGCTGAGCAGGCCCTTGCCCACGCCGCGGCAGCGGAACGCCTCGGCGACACACAGATTCAGGATGTGGGCCTCGCCCGCGCCAACACTCATGACCCCGTAGCCCATCACTTGCCGGCTGAACGTCACCACCCTGCAGACGTACCCCACCCGCAGGCAATCGCGGAAGATCCCCTCGCTCCAGGGAAACTGGTAAGAGGAGCGCTCGATCGCCCCCACCTCAGCGACGTCGCTCGCGCGCATGGCACGGATCACGGCCTCCGGTGAGGCGTTCAGCAGCTCAGGAGCGGTTGCCATCGGTCGCTGCGCCCTGGGTCAGTTGCTGGTACACACTGCGGGCAAATTTCAGATCTTCCCATGCCTTGCGCTTGTCCGCCGGCGTGCGCAGCAGGTAGGCGGGATGATAGGTCACCACCAGTGCCGTGTTCAGCTCGCCGAAGCGATGCACGCGGCCTCGCAGCCTGCCGAGCGGCACGTCCGTGCCGAGCAGATTCTGCGCCGCGATCCGCCCGACCGCGAGCAAGATCTTCGGTTGCAGCAGCGCGATCTGCTGCACCAGGTACGGCAGGCACGCAGCCACCTCCTCGGGCCTCGGGTCGCGGTTGCCCGGGGGCCGGCTCTTCAACACGTTGGCGATGTAGACGTTGGTCCTGCGGTCAAGACCGATGGCGCGCAGCATGGCATCGAGCAGCTGCCCGGCCCGGCCCACGAACGGCTCGCCGCGCCGATCCTCTTCCGCCCCGGGCGCCTCGCCGATCACCAGCCAGTCGGCACGCTTCGGTCCCACGCCGAGAACCCCTTGCGTGCGCGTGGCGTGCAACGGGCACCGGGTGCACTTGAGAACCTCCGAGCGCAGCGCTTGCCAGCGCGCCGCGGTCTCCTCGGGCGGCGGCGCCGGATCAGGTGCCGCGACGGGCGCGCTCGCGGTGCGCTCGGCAGCCGCGGTCGCGGTGCTCTGCCGGCGTGTCACCCAGAGGTCGATGCCGATCGCCTCCAGGTAGCGAATGCGCCGCTGCGGATGCATGGCGGCTAAGCGCCGGCTGTCGGCGCGCCCCGCACGGCGCGCCGCAGGCGCCGCCCCACCCACAGCAGCGGCGCCGACAGCGCGTAAGTGCCGAACATCGACAGCAGCATCGTGGGCGGATCGATCGCGATGAGCACGAAGAACAAGGGCACGAGCAGCATGTAGACGAACTTGATGCGTCGGTCGAGATCGAACTGCTTGAAGCTCGGATAGCCGAAGCGGCTCACCATCAGGGCTCCGGCGCTCGCGGTAACGGCAAAGGCGGCGATCAGCCCCACCAGTCTCGGTTCGTGCCACTCGCTGAAGAACCACACGAACGCCGCCACGATCGCCGCCGCGGACGGGCTCGGCAGACCCTCGAAGTAACGCTTGTCGGCAACCGCCGCCCGCGCGTTGAAGCGCGCCAGCCGCAGCGCCGCCGTCACCGCGTAGAAGAAGCAGGCGAGCCAGCCGAAACGCCCCCAGAAATGACCGTACTCCGCGATGCGCACCACGCCCCATTGGTAGGCGACGATGGCCGGCGCGAGCCCGAAGGACACCATGTCGGCGAGACTGTCGTATTCCTTGCCGAAGAAGCTTTCGGTGCGCGTCAGACGCGCAATGCGCCCGTCGAGGGTGTCGAAGATCATGGCGGCGAACACCGCCATGCCGGCGTTATCAAAGTGGTTGTCGATGGCCGCCACGACCGCGTAGAAGCCCGAGAACAGGCATCCCGTGGTCAGAAGATTCGGCAGCAGGTAAATGCCCTTGCTGCGCGGTCTTGAGTGTTCTTCCGGGGAGTCAGTCGCCACGGCGACAATCTTATCAGGGGCCTCCTGCTAAGATGCCAGCGACCCCAACTATCGGCTAAGCGCGGCGATGAGGCTGTCCCAGTACCCCATCAACACCATGAAGGAAACCCCCGCGGACGCGGAGGTGGTGAGCCACCAGCTCATGCTGCGGGCCGGGCTCATCCGGCGCCTGGCCGCGGGCCTGTACAGCTGGCTGCCGATGGGCCTGCGGGTGCTGCAGAAGGTGGAGCGGATCATCCGCGAGGAAATGAACCATGCCGGGGCCCTGGAGCTGGTGATGCCGGTGGTGCAGCCGGCGGAACTGTGGCAGGAGTCGGGCCGCTGGAGCGAGTACGGGCCGGAGCTGCTGCGCATCAAGGATCGGCATGAGCGCGACTTCGTGGCCGGTCCTACCCACGAAGAAGTGATCACCGACATCGCGCGGCGCGAGCTGCAGAGCTACCGGCAGCTGCCGGTGAACTTCTATCAGATCCAGACCAAGTTCCGCGACGAAGTGCGGCCGCGCTTCGGCGTCATGCGGGCACGCGAATTCATCATGAAGGACGCGTACTCCTTTCATCTTGACGAGGCGTCGCTGCAGGCCGGTTACCGCGCCATGTACGACGCCTACACGAAGATCTTCACGCGCACCGGACTGACCTTCCGCGCCGTGCGCGCCGACTCCGGCGCCATCGGCGGCGACCTCTCGCAGGAGTTCCACGTGCTCGCCTCTTCGGGCGAGGATGTGATCGCATTCTCCGATGCGGACGATTACGCGGCGAATATGGAGGCCGCCGTCGCGCTGCCACCCGCGCAGGCGCGTCCCGCACCGCAGCAGACGCTGCGCAGGGTGCCCACACCAGGTGCGCGCACCATCGCGGATCTCGCGCGCTTTCTCAAGGTGGACTCCGCGCGCTGCGTGAAAACCCTCATTGTCGAGGGCAGCGGGGAAGAGGTCGTGGCCCTGGTGCTGCGCGGTGATCACGAGCTGAACGCCGTCAAGGCGCAAAAGCTCGAAGGCGTCGCGAGCCCGCTGCGGATGGCGAGCGCCGAGCGCGTCCTCAGGGCCACCGGCACGGAGCCCGGGTACGTCGGCCCGGTGGGACTGAAGTGCCGCGTGTATGCGGATCACAGCGCACTCGCGCTCGCGGATTTCGTGTGCGGCGCCAACGAGAAGGACATGCACCTGACGGGCGTGAACTGGGAGCGCGACGTGACGCTCGCCAGCGCCGCGGATCTGCGTAACGTTGTCGACGGCGATCTCAGCCCTGGCGGCAAGGGGCGCCTGAAGATCGCGCGCGGCATCGAGGTGGGTCATATCTTCCAGCTGGGCCGCAAGTACAGCGAGCCCATGAAGGCGCTGGTGCTCGATGAGGCAGGCCGCGAAACGGCCCTGTACATGGGCTGCTACGGTATCGGTGTAACGCGCATCGTGGCCGCGGCCATCGAACAGAACCACGATGAGCGCGGCATTATCTGGCCCGAGCCGATCGCGCCTTTCCAGGTAGTGCTGGTACCCCTTAACCTGCAAAAATCCGCTCGTGTCCGCGAAGTCAGCGACCGCCTGTATGCCGAGCTCACCGCCGCCGGAGTCGAGGTTCTGTACGACGACCGTGACGCACGTCCGGGCGTCAAGTTCGCCGATGCCGAGCTGCTGGGCATCCCGCACCGACTGGTGGTGGCGGAGCGCGGCCTCGATGCGGGCCGACTCGAATACCGCCAGC
>DASWUP010000170.1:0-3400 GCA_036401635.1 Steroidobacteraceae bacterium | reverse complement strand
GAGCAGCATGTCCATGAGCTGATCGGTGTTGTCCTTCCCGTCAATGGTGAGCTGCACCAGCCGGCGCGTGCGCGGATCGATGGTGGTCTCGCGCAGCGCCGACGGATTCATCTCGCCCAGGCCCTTGAAGCGCGTGACCGTCGCCTTGGTGCGCGGGCTCTCCTTCTCGATCTTCTTCAGCAACTGATCGCGCTCGGCGTCATCGAGCGCGTAGTGCACCTGCTTGCCGGCATCGATGCGGTACAGCGGCGGCATCGCCACGTACACGTGCCCGTGTGTCACCAGCGGGCGGAAATGCCGCAGGAACAGCGCACACAGCAGTGTCGCGATGTGCTGCCCGTCGGAGTCCGCATCCGCGAGGATGCAGACCTTGTGGTAGCGCAGCGGGCTCAAGTCCGCCGAACCGGCCTCGATGCCGAGCGCCACTCCGATGTCGTGGACCTCCTGGCTGGAGGCGATCTGCCCGGAATCGAGCTCCCAGGTGTTCAGGATCTTGCCGCGCAGGGGCAGGATCGCCTGAAAATCCTTGTCGCGAGCCTGCTTGGCGGAGCCGCCTGCGGAGTCGCCTTCCACCAGAAACAGCTCGCAGCGCCGCGGCTCCTGGCTGGCGCAATCGGCGAGCTTGCCCGGCAACGCCGGGCCGCCGGCTATGCGCTTGCGCACCACGCGCTGCGCGGCCCGGGCGCGTTCCTGCGCGTTGGCGATCGCGAACTGCGCGATGCGCTCGCCGGCATCCGGATGGCGGTTGAGCCATAGCGCCAGGGAGTCGCGCATGAACGCCTCGACCAGCGCGGCGGCGTCGCGTGAGCCGAGCCGCTCCTTCAGCTGCCCGGCGAATTGCGGTTCGTGGATCTTTATCGACAGCACGTAGCAGGCCTTGTCCCACACGTCCTCGGGGGCCAGCTTGACGCCGCGCGGCACCAGGTTCCGGAACTCGCAGAACTCGCGCACCGCCTGCGCCACCCCGGCACGCAGGCCGTTGACATGAGTGCCGCCCTCGATGGTAGGGATCAGGTTGACGTAGCTTTCGCCGAAAGAGTTATCCGCATCCGGCGCCCAGCACAGCGCGTAGCTGACCGCGTCATTGTCGCCCTCGCTCGTGCCGGTGATGGGCTCGGCGGGTATGCGCTCGTGCTTGTCCAGTTCCTCGACGAGGTAAGCGCCCAAGTCCCCGGTGTAGAACCACTCGTCCTTCTCGCCGCTCACCTCGTTCCTGAAGGTGATGCGCAGGCCCGGGCACAGGACCGCCTTCGCCTTCAGCATGTGCTTCAGTTGCGGGACCGAAAACTTGTCCGAGTCAAAGAACTTCGCATCCGGCCAGAAGCGCACCCTGGTGCCGGTGTTGCGCTGGCCGACGGTGCCGGTCTCCTCCAGCCGGGAGCTGACCTTGCCGTCCTTGAAACCGATGTTGTATTCCTTGCCGCCGCGCTTGATCCAGCACTCGAGGTGCTTCGAGAGCGCGTTGACGACCGAGACGCCGACGCCGTGCAGGCCGCCGGAGAACTTGTAGGTCTGGTCGGAGAACTTGCCGCCGGCGTGCAGGCGCGTGAGGATCAGCTCCGCGCCACTCACCTTCTCCTTGGGATGGATATCGACCGGCATGCCGCGGCCGTCGTCGGCCACCGCGAGTGAGCCGTCCTTGTACAGGACCACGTCGATCTGCTTGCAGTAACCGGCGAGCGCCTCGTCGACACTGTTGTCGATCACCTCGTGCGCGAGGTGATTGGGGCGCTGCGTGTGGGTGTACATGCCCGGCCGTCGCCGGACGGGCTCGAGGCCGCTCAGGACCTCGATATCGGAGGCGGTATACGACTGACTCATCCGGTTGCGCGCATCATCCGTTGCTGAGCGCCGCGTGGGCGCGGCGCGATATTACCAGACACACGCGCTCGCGGATTTTCCGGCGCGGGTCCGCGGTGAGCTTTCAAGGCGCGTCGGTTACACGAAGTCGGCCAGCAGAGCGAGCCGCAGCGGCGCGGCCACTTCGTGCACGGCGTGCCGATAATGCTCGTGATCAACGCCGGCGGCGAGCGCCGCGCCGGCGCGCAGGCTGGCGATCATGGCGGGGGTCAGCTCGAAGCGCAGAAAATGCACCGCGGAGGTCTTCTCCTCGTTCTCCCGCTCCAGATCCTCGTCCGCGATGGCGAACACGCGCGGGTGACCGAGCACCTCCACCCAACAGCGATCTTCCACACCCTTCAACTGCGCGAGCGCCCGCGCCCGCTCCGCGGGTTGCGCAAACTCGATCAGCAGCGTCACCTTCCAGTTGCTGCCGTCCGGGACCAGCGAGTTGTAGACGCCGAGCTCATCGGCGATGCCCTGCGCCTCGAAGATGCGCTCCGCGCGCAGCATCTCCTGCACCTGGTACTGCACCGTGAGACGATCCTCGAAGCACCAGGTGGCGTTCGGCCCGACCGCGAGCTGCCGCATGCCCTTGTGCCGCAGCACGCGCGCGCGAAACGCCGGCCGCTCCCGGGCGTATTGCTCCAGGGGCATGAGGTCCGCGGCCACAAGCTTGTCCATGTCCTCCTACAGGCCGTAGGCGATCCGCAGCAGCCGCAGCGGGTGCTCGGGCGCACGCGGCCCGCCCAGGATGCTCGCGATCTGCTGCCCCGCCATCGGGCAGTCGCTGGCGTAGTGATCGGCCTGCGCGCTCTCGATGCGCTGCGCGACCGGGCGGCCGATCCTGACCGAGGCGGCGCGAAACTCGAGCTTCACCCCGTAGGTGCCGTCGTGCCCCGAGCAGCGCTCGATGGTGTCGACGGTGGTGCCCGGCACGAGCTTCATGAGGTCGCGCGTCTTGAGCCCGATGTTCTGCACCCGCAGGTGACAGGGCACGTGGTAGCTCACCGTGCCGAGCGCTGCCTTGAAGTCGGTACGCAGCAGGCCGGCGTCGTGGCGCAGCATGAGGTATTCGAACGGGTCGAACACGCGCGCGGCGACCTGGCGCACCTGCGCATCCTGCGGGTACATGAGCGGCAGCTCCTGCTTGAACATGAGGACGCACGATGGGATCGGCGCCACGATGTCGTAACCGGCGCTGACGGCCTGCGCCAGCTGCGGGATGTTGTGCTCCTTCAGCCGTGCAACGCCTTCGAGGTCGCCGAGCTCGAAACGCGGCATTCCGCAACAGCGCTCCTGCGCGAGCAGCGCGATGTCGATGCCGTTGTGCGCGAACACTGCGACCAGATCCTCATCGAGCGCCGGCTCGTTGCGGTTGCCGTAACAGGTCGTGAACAGCGCGACCCGGCCGGTGGTTGCCGCGGTCGCCTGCGCGGCATGCGCGCCGTGCTGGCTGCCTGCGCGTTGCGTCGTGCCGAGATGCGCGAGGCGTTTGCGCGCGGTGCGCGCGTGGTACCTGGGCAGCGGCGCCGTGCGGTCGACGCCGAGAGTCTTCTCC
>DASWUP010000169.1:0-2070 GCA_036401635.1 Steroidobacteraceae bacterium | reverse complement strand
CGCGCCCGCCTCGCCAGCGGCAGCATGTCCGGCTACGGCGGCTCGAGCAGCCACAAGGTGAAGCCGGCGGAGCCGGCCGCGCTGCCGATGATCACCGTCGATCACAACCTGACCGTGCACCTGAATGGCGAGGACATCCGCGCGGTCTACTACCCTAACGCGCACACCGATGGTGACTCGATCATCTTCTTCCCCCACGCGAACGCGGTGCACATGGGGGACATCTACGTGCGCTACGGATTCCCGTTCATTGACGTCAATGCCGGCGGCAGCGTTCAGGGGATGATTGGCGCCTGCGAGGATGTCATCAGAACCGCCTCGGCCGACGCCAAGGTCATTCCGGGACACGGTGAGCTGTCCAATATCGATGCGTTGCGCGAGTACCTGCGGATGCTCAAGGATACGACCGCAGCGGTCGCGGCTGCGCTCAAAGCGGGCAAGACGCTGGAGCAGATGAAGAAGGAGCACGTGCTCGGCGCCTGGAGCGAGCGCTATTCATCGCCCGACGTCGACGCCGACGCGTTCACCGGGTCACTCTACTATTCCCTGATGGGGCACGCGGCCCGGCACGGTCGACCCAGGCGCTGAGCGGGGCCGCGCAGGCAGCGAGCGGCCCGCGCCAGACGCCTTGCGTTGCCGTAACGGTACGGTATAGCGTGCCGCCGAGGCTGCCAGGAGACGCTCGTGCGCTGGGACGATCTTCGCGAAAGCACCAACATCGAGGACCTGCGCGGCAGCACCGGCGGCGGTGCGGGGTTGAGGCTCGGAGTGGGTGGCACGCTGCTGGCGCTTGCAGCTTCGTATTTCTTTGGGATCGATCCGCGGCTCGTCATGGGCTTAGTCAGCGCGCTTCCTACACAGTCGTCAGTGTCTGCGCCGCAGACCGGCACTCCGCAGGACGAACAGGGCCGCTTCATCGCGGCGGTGCTCGGTGAGACCGAGGACGCGTGGGGAGCGATCTTCCAGGCCCAGGGCCTGAGGTACGAGCCGCCGACGCTCGTTCTGTACCGCAACCAGATGCCCTCGGCATGCGGTTCGGCGAACTCGGCCGCCGGGCCGTTCTATTGTCCCGCCGATGGCAAGGTGTACCTCGATCTGGGTTTCTATCAGCAACTCGCCGATGAGTTCCAGGCGCCCGGTCAGTTTGCCCAGGCTTATGTACTCGCGCACGAGGTGGGCCATCACGTGCAGAACCTGCTCGGCATCGCCGCCCGGGTGCACGCTGCCCAGGAACAAGGGTCGGAGGCTCGGGCGCACCAGCTGTCGGTGCAAGTGGAACTGCAGGCCGACTGCTATGCCGGCGTGTGGGCCCGGCACGCCGACCAAACCAAGCACATCCTCGAACAGGGAGATGTGGAGTCGGCGCTGCGCGCCGCCGCAGCGGTGGGTGATGACACGCTGCAGAAGCGCGCGCAGGGCTACGTGGTGCCCGAATCGTTCACGCACGGCACTTCTGCGCAGCGCGTGGGCTGGTTCAAGCGCGGGCTCGCCGCCGGCTCGATCGCCAACTGCGATACGTTTTCCGCCCGCACCTAGGGCGCCGGCTAAGACTTGCCGGAGTAGCTGCCGTCCAGGTAGTCGAGAATCTGCTTCGCCTCCTCGTCCGTGATCGGCGCACCGAAGCGATCCTTCATCTTCTGAATGGACTTTTGCCATGCCGCGCGATTCATGGCCGGCGCGTTGCTCGGTATGTACTCGAGGCTGTGGCAGAGGGTGCAGCGGCCCGTGGTCAGCTCACGCCCGGGAGCGTCTTTCAGCTGGATCGTCTCCTCGCCCGCCGCCGCCCACAGCGAGCCGCAGGAGCCGGCCGACGCCAGGGACATCAGCGCCACGGAGGTCCGCCCCAGGGATGTCCGCGCGAGCGCAGGCTTCATGCAACCTCCAGGCTCACGGTCTGCACGATGTTGTCGTGGTAACCGGAAGGGTTGGGGGTCAGTTTGTCGGGTTGCTTCGCTCCGTTGCGGCTGCGCGCCCGCACTGCCATTTCCAGAGGACCGGCCTTGGACGTGTCGAGCGCAAAGCGAAACTCACGCCACGCAAAGCGTCCCAGATCACGCTGCAGGGCGGCGT
>DASWUP010000168.1:0-4401 GCA_036401635.1 Steroidobacteraceae bacterium | reverse complement strand
CAGCCGCGCGCGCGATGCGCCCGATCAGCGCGATGCGTGCTTCGGGGATGCTGCGGAGCAGCTGGTTCTCTTCGACAGCAACTGGCGCGTGCATGCCCAATCATCCTGCTCGGGGAGTGCGGCAGTGTTGCGTGCGGGTAGCGCAATTCACGCAAGCACGGCTCGGCCGCAGATCCCGCGGTGTTGCGGCGCGCGATTATACATGCCGCAGGCGGCACGCGGCTGCAGCGCAGCGCGCCTTAGGGGCCCCGGCAGCTATAATGATTTACGCAACCAATCGTCCCCGAAAGGACCTCGAGCTGAGCTCATGAGCGACCCGCATGACAACCCGATGGGCACGGATGGCTTCGAGTTCGTCGAATATACGGCGCCGGATCCGCTGCAGCTGCGCACGCTGTTCGAGCGGCTGGGCTTCCCAGTGGTCGCGCGCCATCGCTCCAAGAACGTAACGCTGCACGCCCAAGGTGAGATCAATTTCATCATCAACGCGGAACCGCAATCCTTTGCGCAGTCTTTTGCGCGCGCCCATGGTCCATCGGCGTGCGCCATGGCGTTTCGGGTGCGCGACGCGGCCGGGGCGTTCCGCCGGGCGCTGGAGCTGGGGGCGAAGCCCGGGCCACAGAGCGCCGGTCCGATGGAGCTCAACATCCCCTGCATCGAGGGCATCGGCGGTTCACTCATCTACCTGGTCGACCTGTACGGCGAGCGCTCGATCTATGACGTGGATTTTCGCCCCGTGGCTGGCGCTGCGCCTGCCGACGGGGCGGGACTTAAGCTGATCGACCATCTGACGCACAACGTCGGCCGCGGGCGCATGGACGTATGGGCCGGCTTCTACCAGAAGCTGTTCAACTTCCGCCAGATCCGCTACTTTGACATCGAGGGCCAGCGCACCGGGCTGCTGTCGCGCGCCATGACCAGTCCGTGCGGCAAGATCCGCATCCCGATCAACGAGTCGCAGGACGACAAGAGCCAGATCGAGGAATACCTGCGCGAGTATCACGGCGAAGGCATCCAGCACATTGCGCTCGCCACCGGCGACATCTACCGCACGGTGGACGTGCTGCGCCGACACGGGGTTGCGTTTCAGGACACCCCCGACACCTACTATGAAAACCTCGCCGCCCGCGTGCCCGGTCATCGCGAATCCCTGCAGGAGCTGCGCAGCCGCCGCATCCTGATCGATGGCAATCCCGAGAAGGGCGAGGGCTTGCTGCTGCAGATCTTCACGCAGAACGTCATCGGTCCGATCTTCTTCGAAATCATCCAGAGAAAGGGCAACGAGGGCTTCGGTGAGGGCAACTTCCGCGCCCTGTTCGAATCGATCGAGCAGGACCAGATCCGGCGCGGCGTGATCTAGTCAATTGGCCGAAAGTGCCTGTGGCCCTCGCGGCAGGCCAATCCATCAGCCGATTCGAACCCGCCGGCAAGCGGGGTGCGCCAAAGGCGTGACTTTTGCCGGCGAAAAGCCGGCCGCTTCTGGTCAGGGCCGGTGCTCGCGGGCGAGGTACTCCTCGCTTTGCATCTCGATGAGGCGGCTCGCGGTGCGAGCGAACAGCGCCCGCAGCCGCTCGCCGCGATACAGCTCCGCGGCCGGCGCCGCCGCCGACACGATGAGATTGACGTTGCGCTCGTAGAGTTCGTCGATGAGCGCGATGAAGCGTCGTGCCTCATCGTCACGCGCGGCGTCAAGCACCGGCACGTCCGCAACGATCACGGACTGGTACTCGCGCGCGATCTCGATGTAGTCGTTCTGGCTGCGCGGCGCGGCGCACAGCGCGCAGAAGTCGAACCACACCGCGCCGGCGCTCGCGCGGATCACGGCGATCGGCCGGTCCTCGATCTCGATGACACCGCCGGCCTGCGCCCGGGTGTCGGCGAGAGCGGCAAACAGGGCCGCAAGGCGCGCGGGGTTGTCGGGTGCGCCCGCCGCGAGGTAGGTGCCCGCCTGCGTGAGCTGGCGCAGCCGGTAGTCAGTAGCACCGGCGAGGCGCGCCACCTCGAGGTGGCGCTCGATGAGGCGGATGGCCGGCAGGAAGCGCTGCCGTTGCAGGCCGTCCTTGTACAGCTCGTGCGGCGGCACATTCGAAGTCGCCACCAGCGTGACGCCGCGGCGAAACAGGCCCTCGAACAGACCCCCGAGAATCATGGCGTCGGCGATGTCCGAGACGTACAGCTCATCGAAGCACAGCACGCGCACATCGCGCGCCAGCGCCTGCGCGATGTGCTCGAGCGGGGAGCGCTGCTGCCTGATTCGGGCCAGCTGCCCGTGCACGTCGTGCATGAAGCGGTGAAAGTGCGTCCGGCGCGCCGCCGCGAACGGCAGGCTTTCGAAGAACAGGTCCATCAGCCAGGTCTTGCCGCGACCCACCCCGCCCCACAGGTACAGCCCTGTGAGCGGCGCGCGCGCCGCACCGGATATGAGCCTGGTGAGCCAGCGCGGCAGGGGCAGCGCGGGTGCGCGGGGCGTTGCGATCAGACGCCGTCGCAAATCATCGAGCCTTGCGATCACCGCGAGTTGCGCGGAATCGCAGCGCAGGTGGCGTTCAGCGAGCTCACGGCGGTATAGCTGCAGCACACCCGCGGCAGTCGCGCTCGGTGGGGCGTCGCTCACGCGCGTCAGGACTGAAGGTCGGGCAGATCGCGGAAATGCTCGAGCGCGCCGGGGTTGGCGAGTGCATCCACGTTCTTGACCGGCAGCCCATGTATCACGTTGCGCACCGCGAGCTCTGTGAGCTTGCCGGAGAGCGTGCGCGGGATGTCGGGCACGGCGATGATCTTCGCCGGTACGTGCCGCGCCGTGGCGTGCGTGCGGATGGTGTTGCGGATCTGCTTCTTCAGGGCCTCGTCGAGTTCGACCCCGCTTTGCAGGCGCACGAACAGCACCACGCGCACATCGCCCTGCCAGTCCTGAGCGACCGCCAGGGCCTCGAGAATCTGCGGCAGGCTCTCGACCGCGGAATAAATTTCCGCGGTGCCGATGCGCACGCCGCCTGGATTCAGCACCGCATCCGAGCGCCCGTAGATCACCACTCCATCGTGCTCAGTGAGCGCCGCGTAATCGCCGTGGTGCCAGACACCGGGAAAGCGCTCAAAGTAGGCGGCGCGGTATTTGCGCGCGTCGGGATCGTTCCAGAACCCGAGCGGCATCGAGGGGAACGGCGCCGTACACACCAGTTCGCCGCGTTCACCGCGCAATGGCTGGCCGGCGTCGTCGAAAATGTCCACCGCCATGCCGAGTCCGCGGCACTGGATCTCGCCGCGATACACCGGCCGCGTCGGACACCCGAGTGCGAAGCACGACACGATGTCGGTGCCGCCGGAGATCGAAGCGAGCTGCAGGTCGGCCTTCACGGCGCGATAGACGTAGTCGAAGCCTTCCGGCAGCAGCGGCGAGCCGGTGGACAGCAGCGCGCGCAGCGCCGTGAGATCCACGGTCTGCGCCGGAACGAAGCCGCTCTTCTGCAGCGCCGTGAGGTACTTCGCGCTGGTGCCGAAGACCGTAATGCGCTCTTCCTGCGCCATGTGCCACAGCGCTCCGGGCTGCGGATGGAAGGGGCTGCCCTCGTACAGCACCAGCGTGGCGCCGGTGGCGAGCGCGCTCATCAGCCAGTTCCACATCATCCAGCCGCAGGTGGTGAAGTAGAACAGTCGGTCGCTGCGCTTCAGGTCGGTGTGCAGCAGGTGCTCCTTCTGATGCTGCAGCAGCGTGCCGCCGGCGCCGTGCACGATGCACTTGGGGACACCGGTCGTGCCGGACGAATACAGGATGTACAGCGGGTGGTTGAAGGGCAGCTCGACGAACACGGCAGCGCGGCCGCTCGTGCCGAACTCCTGCCAGAGGCTGGCCCGGGAGGCCGCGGGCCCCAGCCGCGCCAGACGCGGCCGCGCCTCGGCGTACGGGATCACCACCACATGCTCGACCGCCGCAAGCTGCGCCAGCACCTCTGACATGGGCTGCAGCGAATCGAGCTGCTTGCCGGCGTAGAAGTAGCCGTCGGCGGTGAACAGCACCTTGGGCGCGATCTGCCCGAAACGGTCGAGCACGCCGCGCACACCGAAATCCGGCGAGCACGACGACCAGGTGGCGCCGACGCTCGCCGTGGCGAGCATCGCGATGGCCGCTTCGGGGAGGTTCGGCAGGAAGCCGGCGACGCGGTCACCGGCTGTGACGCCCGCGGCCCGCAATCCATCGGCCACGCGTGCCACCTGCGTGCGCAGTTCCCGGTACGAGAGTGTCCGCCGCGCGCCACTCTCGTTGCGAAACAGCAATGCCGGCTGCTCATCGTCGAATTTCAGCAGGTTGGCGGCGAAGTTCAGCCGCGCGCCGGGAAAGAAGCGCGCCCCGGGCATGCGCCCGGCGTGCTCGATGACCGGTCCGGTGCCCCATTGCGCGCGCAC
>DASWUP010000167.1:0-5994 GCA_036401635.1 Steroidobacteraceae bacterium | reverse complement strand
AGGGCGGCCGCGGCCAGCAGTGCGCCGCCCAGAAAGTAAGGTCGGCGACGACCGAGCCGGGTCCAGGTGCGGTCGGAGAGGTAGCCGACCAGCGGCTGCACCAGCAGCCCGGTAAAAGGAGCCGCGATCCACAGCAACGGTACCTGCTCGAGTCCCGCGCCGAGGGTCTGGAAGATCCTGCTGACGTTGGCGTTCTGCAGGGCAAAACCAAACTGCAGACCCAGAAAGCCGAAGCACATGTTCCAGATCTGCCAGAACGACAGGAGCGGTTTCGTGGGCTGCATTTGCGCGTACTATGCGCGAGCCATGCTCCGGAATCGATGAGCGCGCGATTTATGCATACGGCCCACACCCGGTCAACGGCCCTGCCGCGCAGGCTCGGGCGCACGTTGTTATATGTGGCTGCCTGCCTGCTCGGCGCCTGGAGCTCTGCGGGTACCGATGCGCCGCGCGGCGCCGCGCGCACGCACGCTGCCGCGCAAACGGACCCCTGGTGGAAGCACGCAGTGATCTACGAGATCTATCCGCGCAGCTTTCAGGACTCCAACGGCGATGGCATCGGCGATCTCAACGGCATCACACAGCGGCTCGACTACCTCGAAGCACTCGGCGTCGATGCCATTTGGATCGCGCCCATGTATCCCTCGCCCCAGGTCGACTTCGGCTATGACATCTCCGACTACCAGAACGTGGATCCGCAGTACGGCTCGCTCGCGGACTTCGAGCGCCTGCTTGCGCAAGCCAAGAAACGCCACATTCGTGTGCTGCTCGACATGGTGCTCAACCACACCTCCGATCAACATCCGTGGTTTGTGGAGGCGGCGCGCTCGCGCGATTCCCCCCACCATGACTTCTATGTCTGGAACGACGGCAAGCCCGGCGCGGCCGGCCAGCGCCTGCCGCCCAACAACTGGGTGAGTCTGTTCGGGGGCTCGGCCTGGCGGTACGTGCCCGCGGTCGATCAGTTCTATTACCACATGTTCTACCGGCAGCAACCGGACCTGAACTGGCGCAACCCGCGGGTCGAGCAGGCGATGTTCGCCGCCATGCGCTTCTGGCTGGATCGCGGTGTCGCAGGCTTCCGCCTCGATGCCATCACGACCCTGTTCGAGGATGCGAAACTGCGCGATGCGCCAGCGCTCGGCGGCACCAATGCCCAGGGCGACCCCATCCTCAACGACATCTACACCAACAACCTTCCGGAGGTTCACGGCGTCATTCGGCGCATGCGCGCCATGGTGGACGGTTACCCAGGCGAGCGGGTCCTGATCGGCGAGACCTACGTGCCGAAGACCGCCGACCTCGACCCGTGGTACGGGGGTGCGCTGCACAACGAGCTGCAGCTGCCGATGGATACACTGGTGGGCCTGGGTAGCAAGCTGGAGGTCAACAGCTTCCGTCAGCATCTCAGCGAGGCGGAGACGCAGATTCACCATTCGCAGCCGCTGCTGGTGTTTGACAACCATGACAACATCCGCAGCTGGGACCGCTTCGGCGACGGGGTTCACAATCAGGAGATCGCTCGCATCATCGCCACGCTGCTGTTGACTTCGCGCGCCGCGGCGTTGCTGTACCAGGGTCAGGAGATCGGACAGCCGACCACGACGCCCACCCGGGTCGAAGACGTACGAGATCCGATCGGCATCACCGGCTGGCCCAAGGAGAAGGGTCGCGACGGCGAGCGCACGCCAATGCAGTGGGACACATCCAACGCCCAGGCCGGCTTCAGCACCAATCCCCGCACCTGGCTGCCGGTGCCGCCGAGCTACCAGACCGTCAACGTGCAGACCGAATCCGCCGACCCGGATTCACTGCTCAACTGGTACCGGCGGCTGATCGCATTGCGCCGCAGCAATCCCGCGTTGCGCAGCGGTCGCACGGTCATGTTGGATCAGAGCAATGCCAGCGTGCTGACGTACGCGCGTGTCGCCGCGCACGGCGAGACGATCCTCGTGTCGCTGAACATGTCGCCAAAGCCGCAGAGCATTGCGCTGCAGGCAAAGGCCGCAGGCTTGTCCGGGATGCACTGCCGGACCCTGTTGTCGGGCCCGCGAGCGATTCCCGACGCGAGCGCGTCGCAGCCCATCGCGCTGCCTGCGTTCGGCGCGTGGGTTGCGGCCCTCGAGTAGGTTCTATCGGGGGGTGCGCAGCAGCTGCTCGCGGAACAGCCACTCGATCGCGCGCGGAAATTCCGCGCGCCAGGCGCTCTCGTTGTGCCGTCCGACGGGATTTACGCGCACTGCCAGGTTCGTTGCCGGCAGCCCCTTGCGCCTGAGCAGCGCGACCATCCGCTCCATGTCCGGCACCATGCTCAGGTCCTCGCTCCCGCCGGCATAAAAGTAGATCCTCTCGGCCGGCGGCGGGGGCCGCGCCGCCGTATCGGCGAACACCTGGGGCGCAAGCCAGTACGCCGGCGAGAAGATTCCGGCCTTGCCGAACACCTGCGGGTAATGGCTGATTGCGTACCCTGAGATGAGTGCGCCCATCGAACTGCCCATGATGGCGGTGTGCCGGCGGTCGGGTCGCGTGCGGTAGTGCTGATCGATCCACGGTTTGAGCACCTCGACGATGAACGCCGTGTACTGCTCGCCCTCACCCTTGCCGAACTCGGGGTTGTCCCAGGCATTGAGTTCGTGGATGCGCTCCGCGCCGCCATTGTCGATGCCAACCACGATGAGCTCGAGCCCACGCGACTTCGCCAGCGTATTCAAAGTCTCGTCGATGCCCCACTCACCCGCATACGCGGTCGCATCGTCGAACAGATTCTGCCCGTCGTGCATGTACAGCACGGGATAGCGCCGCGTACTGTGCTCGTAGCCGGGCGGCAGATAGATGCGCACGGTACGCTCGCGGTTCAGGCCCGGAATCAGGAATGGCGTCGGCAATACGTGCACGTTGGGCTGCGCGGTGCCCGGCTTCGCCGGGGCGGCAGGCTCAGCGGCCCAGACCGGAAGCGCAAGTACCCAGCATGCGACTGCGAGCAGCGCCCGCGTCGCGTTCTGTGCAAGTCCCGAGCCCACAGGTAAATTCTAGACCTGGCAGGCAGGATTGATGAGTGACAACGGACAGTTCAGACAACCGTGACCCCCTCACGTTCGAGGTGCAGGGCGGGGCGCGGGTTTCGGCGCGGCTCGAGCGGCCCGCCGGCGCGCGCGCCTGCGATGTGCTGGCGCACGGCGCGGGCGCGGGCATGGAGCATCCGTTCATGAGCGCCGCCGCTTCTGAGCTGGGCGCACTCGGTATCGCCACGCTGCGCTACCAGTTCCCCTACATGGAACGGCGCTCGCGGCGAGTTGACCCGCCGCCGCTATGTCATGCGACCGTGCGCGCGGCGGTGGCCGAGGCGGCTCGCCTCGCGCCCGCGCTGCCGCTGTTTGCCGGCGGTCGCTCGTTCGGCGGCCGCATGACCTCGCAGGCGCAGGCGCTAGAGCCGCTGCCGGGCGTACGCGGCCTCGCCTTCCTGGGCTTTCCGCTGCACCCCGCCGGGCGCCCGTCCGAGACCCGCGCCCGGCATCTTTTCGAGGTGCAGATTCCGATGTTGTTCATACAGGGCAGGCGTGATGCGCTCGCCGAGCGCGCCCTGCTGGAAGCGGTCGTGGGGCGGCTCGGGGCGCGCGCGACTCTGAGCCTGCTGGAGGATGCCGACCACTCCTTTCACGTGTCGGCCCGCAGCGGACGCAAGGACCCCGAAGTCAGAAGCGCCGCGTGGCGTGCGCTGGTCGACTGGATCGGTTTGCTGCCATGAGCCCCCGCTCGCTGGATCGCTACGCCGCCAAGCGCACCTTCACGCGCACGCCGGAGCCACCCGCGAAAACGGCGCCCGCACGCCCGGGCTCGCTGCTGTTCGTCGTGCAGAAACATGCGGCGCGGCGGCTGCATTACGACTTTCGCCTCGAACTCGATGGGGTGTTGAAATCCTGGGCGGTTCCCAAGGGTCCCTCGCTCGACGTGCACGACAAGCGCATGGCGGTCGAGGTCGAGGACCATCCGTTTGACTACGCCTCGTTCGAAGGCGTGATCCCGGCAAAGCAATACGGTGCCGGCAACGTGATCGTTTGGGACTGCGGCGTGTACTCTCCGGATGAGGACCAGAAGTACTCATTCACCGACCGCAGTGAGGCCGAAGAGCGGGTGCGCGCGGGACTCGCCGCCGGCAAGCTGAGTTTTCTGCTACGCGGGGAGAAGCTCAAGGGCTCGTTTGCGCTGGTGAAGACCGCCACCGGCAATCAGTGGCTGCTGATCAAGCACCGCGACCGGTTCGCGCAGACCAACGACGTGCTGGCGCGCCACACTTCCGTGCTCTCAGGTGTGAGTCTCGATGAACTCACGCCGCTCAAGGTGCCGCAGCGACTGCCGGCGGCGCTGCTGACGCCGGCAGGTCCCGCCGAGGCGTTGCCGAAGCAGCTCAAACCGATGCTCGCTGAGAGCAGCGACGCTGCCCGATCGGACCCGCAATGGCGCTATGAGCCCAAGCTCGACGGCTACCGCGTGATCGCCTTCGTGAAGGATACGAGCGTGCGCCTGCAATCGCGCCGCGGCCTGGATCTGACGCCCTGCTTTCCGGAGCTGGCGGCGGACCTGGCCGCTCAGTCGGCCGGGCAGATGATTCTCGATGGCGAGATCGTCGCCCTCGACGCCGCTGGGCGCCCCTCGTTCAACGCGCTGCAGAACCGGGCGCAGCTCAAGACTGCCGCGGAAATCGCCGCTGCGCAGCGTGCCACGCCGGTGGTGTTGATTTGCTTCGATCTGTTGCATTTTGCAGGTCTCAACCTGCGCGCTGCGCCCTATCGCGATCGGCGCCGCTACCTGGCGCAGTGCCTGCTGCCCTCCACGCATCTGCAGCTGGTGCATTCCTCCGACAACGCCGAGCAGCTGTATCCCGCGGCCCTGAGCCAGGGCTTCGAAGGCATCGTCGCCAAGCGCCTCGACAGCCCCTACCAGGCGGGCAAGCGCTCGCGCGCCTGGCTCAAAATCAAAGCGGCGCAGTCCGGCGAGTTCCTGATCGGCGGCTACACGCGCGGCAAGGGCGCGCGCGAGCCGTTGGGCGCTCTGCTGCTTGGCTTCTGGGAGGGCAAGGCGCTGCGCTACGCCGGTCACGTCGGGTCCGGTCTTGATGAGGCAGTCATCGGCGCGCTGCTGAAGCGCGCGGCGAAACTCAAACGCCGCGACTCGCCGTTCGCCGATCCGCCACCCTTGCATCGCCCCACGCAGTGGCTGAAACCGCAGCTGGTGGCCGAGGTGAGCTTCAGCGAGTGGACCCCCGCCGGCGCGCTGCGCGCTCCGGTGTTCGTGCGATTACGCGAGGACATCGCACCGGGCGCGGTCCGCAAGCGCGCCGCTGGCATGGGGTCGCGGGCGGCGGCGCCGCTCGCGGCGAACACCCCTGCGGTGCGGGCGGCGGTCAGCGCGCCCGCGCCACCCACGGCTGCCAGCGAGGCCGCTGCGGTGCTGCAGCAGCTGCAGAATCCCGCCAACCGCATGGATCTGGTGCTCGGCGGCGCGCGCATCAAGCTGACCAACCTCGATCGCATCTACTGGCCCGCCGACCCGCGCGCGCGCCATCCCGCCATCACCAAGCGCGATCTCATCCGCTATCTGGCCAGCGTCGCACGCTTCATGCTGCCGCACCTCGCGGATCGGCCGCTGACCATGATTCGCATGCCTGAGGGTATCAACGGCGAGCGCTTCTTTCAGAAGCACTGGGCACAGGCGCTGCCGGAGTTCGTCGAGTCCGTCACGGTGTTTTCCGAACACAAGGACGGGAAGCACCGCTATCTGCTCGCCAACAACCTGCCCACGCTTCTGTGGCTAGGTCAGGTCGGCACGCTCGAATTCCACGTGTGGCACTCGCGCGCACAGCTGCAGCCCGAGGCCGCCGGGGCGAGCACCGATTACGCAAGCTCGCTGGCAGCGCTCGAGTCATCGATCCTCAACTACCCCGACTACCTGGTGTTCGACATCGATCCCTACATCTACTCCGGCAAGGACGCGAAG
>DASWUP010000166.1:0-32504 GCA_036401635.1 Steroidobacteraceae bacterium | reverse complement strand
CCTGGCCGGCGCAGATCTACGCCTCGCACCGCGATGTGGCGCGCGTTTCGTGCCTGCATCGCTACACGGCCTGGGTGTTTGACCTGGCCTGGTGGCGTACGCTGCGGGCACTGCGCGTCAGCCGCGCCGACCCGGTCTATGTCTGCGAGAGCGATCCGCGCAAGCTCGCGAGAATCCGACGCCTGCTGCGCTTCAGCGGCATCGATCCAGCGCGCTGCGTGTTCATCGACCGCGAGCCCGGCGCCGGCGCCGCACACTGGGTCGATCGCCTGGTGAGCCTTGGCCGGCTGACGCCCCCGGCATTCGACGCGGCCGTCTATCCGTGGCCGACGCCCCCGCCGCGCTGCGCGCCGCTCCTGGAGGTGTCCGCCGCGGCGCGCGCCGAGTGCGCCGCGTGGCTCGAGCGCCAAGGCTGGCGCGACCGGCCCCTGATACTGGTGCAGCCCGGCAACCGCCGCACCATGCGTGGCAGGCGGCTGCGCGTCTCATCCGCGGACGATAAGGCGTGGCCGCTCGAACGCTGGGCGGCGCTGCTGCACAAGATTCACGCGCAGCTGCCGCAGGCGGTAATCGTGCTGTGCGGCGCGCCGCGCGAGTCACTGCTGCTGGGTTGGATTGCCGCTGCTGCGCAGTTGCCGGCCGTGGCGGCGGCGGAGCTGCCGCTGCCACGGCTGCTCGCCCTGTGTACGCGGGCGCACAGCATGATCTCCGTGGACACAGGTCCCGCCCATGCCGCGGCCGCGCTTGGCTTGCCGCTCGTGGTGATGTTCGGCGCTCACTCCCAGCTGCAGTGGCTGCCGCGCAGCCCGAGCGGTTCGCCGGTGTCGGGCGTTGGTGGACCGCCGCAATCCAATCGCCTCGAGCAGATTTCCGTGGAGACGGTGTTCGCAGCCTGGTGTGCGCTTGGCGTGGCGGCGCCAGTCAGCACGACAGCAGCGCGCGCCACTGCTCCGTAACGCGGCTCAGACAGAAGCGCGGATCGGGGCCGGTGTGCGGCCGCTCACCGCCGCGCCAGGCGCGGATGCGCTCGAAATACGCGTCGAACAGCCCCGCGCTCGCGGCCAGCCGCGCCGGCAGCCGCCGCCAGCGTGACGGGAGGCTGCCCACCGCGCTCTCGTAGAGGCGGTACGCCGGGGTAAGCGGCAGCACCTGCCGCGGATCGCCGACGACTTCCAGCGCCGCGCCGCAGTCGTGAGTGAGCACCGGCGTGCCGAGCGCGTGGGACTCGGCGAACACCAGGCCGAAGGTCTCCGGAATCACGAAGTTAGGAAAGAAAGTGCACAGCGCGCTGCGCACCTCGGCGTGGATGCGTGCCGGCGGCTGCGGACCCAGGAATTCCACCCCCACGCGGCGCGCGCCGCTGCCGCTCTTGTAGCCGGGATTGCCCACCACCAGGCGCAGATCCGGCATGCGCGCCTTGAGGGCGCTGAAGGCATCGAGCGTGAAGTTCAGTCCCTTGTTGGGAGAGGAAAAAAAAATCAGCTTGCTCTCGTCCACCGGCGTGCCGTCCGGGATCAGCGTGTCCTCCACCGGGTTGTAGATCGTCAGCGCGTGCACCCGCTCGCCCACGCCGATGCCGCGCAGCGTCGCTTCGACGCCGCGGCGCTGCGAGTCCGATACGCACACCGCCGTCACCGCCAACTCGCGCAGCACTGCGGCGCTGGCGGCCAGCCAGCGCGCGCGCCGCGAGCCTGGATTCAGCTGATCGTGCAGCCAAAGGTAGGCGCGCGCGCCGGGGTAGCGCTCGCGCACCAGCGGCAGCGCGCGCGCGTCGCGGTTCACGATCACGCTGCTGATGCCGGGGATGCGCTGCGGGTGGCGATAGCGGCCCCAGTCCTCGGCGCGGTTGTGCTGGATCACGAACGCCCCGAGCGCATCCGCTACGCGTGTCAGGGTGGCTTCAGTCCCGCCCATGGCCTGAAGTCGCAGGGTGCGCGTGTCGTAAGGCTGCTGACACACCGGGTCGTAGAACAGCACCGAACTCATGAGAGTATTCTATTGCGCGATGGCGAACGGCGGGGTGCGCGTGGCGAGTCACAGCGGCTTATCGGCGTGCATTATCACGTTCAATGAAGCCGACCGTATCGAAGCCTGCCTGCGTTCCGTCAGCTTCTGCGACGAACTGATCGTCGTCGACGCGCACTCCACCGACAGCACGCGCGAACTCGCCGCCGCTCTCGGGGCGCGGGTCATCGAGCGCGACTGGCCGGGTTACCGCTCGCAGAAGCAGTTCGCCGTCGATGCGGCACGCCACGACTGGGTGTTGTGCCTCGACGCCGACGAGCGCGTGAGCGAGCCCTTACGCGCCGAGATTCTCGCACTCAGGGCCCAGGACTTCGCGAGCGCCGCCGGCTGGTCGATGCCGCGCATCACCGACTACTTCGGCCGCTTCCTGCGCCACGGCAACGCCTACCCTGACCGCCTGGTGCGCCTGTTCGACCGGCGCCACGGCGGCTGGAGCGGCTACGAGATTCACGAGAACACGCGCGTGCAGGGCCGCACGGGTAAGCTTCGCGGCCGCCTCGAGCACTACTCCTACCGCAGTCTCGCCGACCATCAGAACCGCATGCAGCGCTACGCGGAGCTCATGGCGCAGGCCATGTACGAGCGCGGGGAGCGCTGCGGACTGACCAGGGTGCTGGTCAATCCGCAGTGGCGGTTCGTGCGCGGCTACCTGTTGCGGCTCGGCTTTCTCGACGGCTGGCGCGGACTGGTGTTCGCCCTCATCGAGGCGAATTACGTGCGGCGCAAGTACCTGGGGCTATACGTCCGCAGCCGGGGGCTGCCGCTGTGACCACGCGGCCACCTGTGTCAGGCGCGCCAGCGGATCATCGAGCAGCAGCAGCTCGAGTTTCTCCGCGGGCGTGAGTGGCAGGATCTCCGCCCAGCGGTTGCCGACCCAGCCGGCGTCGTCGTAGTGGCTGTCGACATGCGCGTACGCGCCGCCGAGCTTGGGCAGCACCTCTTGCAGCAGCTCACCGAGGTGTGCGAGCTCGGCGGGCAGCGCACTGGGGGCGTCCTCGGGCAGGTAATCGACCTCGGCCAGATTCAGTCCATCGCTCTGCTGCCAGCGCCTGCGCACCCGGAAGCGCCGCTCGCCCACGCAGGTGATTCCGAGCAGGCCGTCCGGCAGCGTGTCGAAATCCACCAGCCGCGCGCTGGTGCCGGTGTCGGCAACTGCTGAAACCGCACCCCCCTCTGCGCCGGCCAGGATCAGCACCACACCGAACGCGGTGTGTTCCTTAAGACAGCGGCGCACCATGTCCAGGTAGCGCGGCTCGAAGATGCGCAGCGGCAACGGCCCGCCGGGAAACAACACGGTATTCAGGGGGAACAGCGCCAGGCTCGCCGGGTGCATGCCCTAGGACCCGTGCGCCGGCCCGGCGTCGCCGCCCGCGTGCGCCGCGCGTTTGAGTTCTGCGAGCAGCTTGCCGTGCAGACCGCCGAATCCGCCGTTGCTCATGATGACTACGTGGTCTCCGGGCCGCGCCGCGCGGGCGAGCTCGCGCGCCAGCGCGTCGACCTCGCCGCTGGCGTGTGCGCGCGCGCCGAGCGCGGCGAGCACCTCGTGCGTGTCCCAGCCCAGATCCGGCGCCGTGTATAGCCACACCTGGTCCGCGGCGGCGAGCGCCGGCGCCAGCGTGTGCCGATGCACGCCCATGCGCATGGTGTGCGAGCGCGGCTCGAGCACGGCGATGATGCGGGCGGCGCCGACGCGGCGGCGTAAGCCATCGACCGTGTTCGTGATCGCCGTCGGGTGGTGCGCAAAATCATCGTAGACGCGGATACCGTTGACCTCGCCGCGCAGCTGCATGCGGCGCGCAATCCCCCGAAATCCCTGCAACGCATCGAGCGCCTGCGGCACACCCACGCCCACATGCCGCGCGGCGGCGATCGCCGCGAGCGCGTTCTCCTGGTTGTGTGCGCCGAACAGTGACCACTGCACCGTGCCGCGCGGCTGCCCGCCCTCCAGGATCTCGAAGCGCGAGAAATCCTGTGTCCCGTGCACCGCACGCGCGCTCCACAGCGCATCCGGCCGCGCCGCGCGCGCAAAGCCCTCGAGCGGCGTCCAGCACCCCATCTGCAGCGTCTCCTTCAGCCGCGCGTCGGCGGCATTCCACACTATGCGCCCGCCCCCGGGCACGATGCGCACCAGATGGTGAAACTGCCGCTGGATGGCGCCGACGTCAGGGTAAATGTCGGCGTGGTCGTACTCGAGGTTGTTGAGAATCAGCGTGCGCGGATGGTAGTGCACGAACTTCGCGCGCTTGTCGAAGAATGCCGTGTCGTACTCATCCGCCTCGATGACGAACCACGGCCCCGCACCGGGGCGCGCGCTCACGCCGAAGTTCGTCGGCACGCCGCCGATGAGAAACCCGGGGTTGCCGCCGGCGTGCTCGAGGATCCACGCCAGGAGGGAGGCGGTCGTGGTCTTGCCGTGGGTACCGGCGACCGCGAGCACCCAGCGCCCTTTCAGCACCTCGCGCGCCAGCCACTCCGGTCCCGACGCATACGGCAGGCCGCGCTCGAGCAGCGCTTCGATCACCGGCTGGCCGCGCGTCATGACGTTGCCGACAAGCACCATGTCCGGCGCCGGCGTGAGCTGCGCGGCGTCGAAGCCCTCGCTCACCGCGATGTCAAGCGCTGCGAGCTGCGTGCTCATGGGCGGGTAGACGTTGCGGTCCGAGCCGGTGACGCGGAAGCCCGCGGCGCGGGCCAGGGCGGCGACGCCCCCCATGAACGTGCCGCAGATGCCGAGGATATGAACGTGCATCGGGGATGACATCAGGCTTTGACGGGGGGGAACAGTGCGAACAGCAGCAGCCGCCCGGTGAAGATCTGCAGGATCACCAGCACCACGCTCGCAGGGCTCGACCAATCCAGCGCCGCCTTCACGATCTGACTGTTGGCGGCGATCAGCCATACGATCAGCAGCAGCCCTGCGCAGGCGACCGGCAGTTGCCACAGCGCATCCTCGCCGAAGCGCAGCATCAGCCAATCGGAAGCGATCAGCAGCGGTGACAGCAGCGCCTGAAGTCCGAACACCGCGGTCGCGGTCTGCAGGGTGCGCTCCGAGCGCCCGAGGAACCTCAGCAGCGCGACATACCACAGCAGTGTGAACAGCGTGTCGACCAGCACTTGCGCCGGCCAGCCCGCGACCGGCGGCAGGACGCTGCTCACCAGAAAATTAACGCACAGGTAACCGATGACGGTCACCACGAGCAGCAGCCTCGAGGCCGGCAGGTCCTGCGGGCCGCGGCGCAGTAAAGCGATCTGCGCAAAGAGCTGAATGAGCTCCTTCATGTCTTTCGATGCCGACGCGCGCCTCGCATAATGGGCACGCCCGATTGTACAGATCATCATCAGACTTGCAGCGCATCGTCAGCACACCGCCGGAACTTGCCGGGCTCGCCGCGCGCCTCGCCACCGAGGCGCGCATTGGCCTGGACACCGAATTCCTGCGCGAGCGCACCTATCGCGCGCAGCTGTGCCTCGTGCAGCTGTCGGCACCCGACGAGGCCGCCTGCGTCGATCCGCTGACGCTGCCCGATCTGACGAATTTGGCGGGCGTGTTGACCTCATCTGCCGTCGTCAAGGTCATGCACGCCTGCCGCCAGGACCTGGAGGTGCTGCTGCCGCTCGCGGGCCTGGTGCGGCCAGTGTTCGACACCCAGATCGCCGCCGGTCTCACCGGCCTGCCCGCTCAGATCGGCTACGCCGAGCTGGTGCGCAGACTCCTGGGACGGGAGCTCGCCAAGTCCCACACGCGCACCGACTGGTCGCGCCGCCCGCTGTCGTCCGAACAGATTGAATACGCGCTCGATGACGTACGTTACCTGTTGCCGCTGGCCGCGGGACTGCAGGAGCAGCTCGGGCGACTCGGGCGCCTGGGCTGGCTCAGCGAAGAGCTGGGGGGGCTGGAGGACGCGCGCGCGCTCACGACCGAACCTGACAACGCGTGGCTGCGCATCAAGGGCCTGCGCGACCTGGACCCGGCACGCGCGCGGCTCGCGCGCGCTCTGGCCGCGTGGCGCGAGCGCTGCGCTGTGGAATACAACCGCCCGCGCGGCTGGATTCTGCATGACAACGTGCTGCGCGAGATCGTCCTGCAGGTGCCGCGCACGGCGCAGGCGCTGTCGCAGATCGCGGAAATGCCGCCGACGGTGGTGAAGCGCCACGGCCAGGAATTGCTCGACCAGGTGCGCGCCGCCGAGGTTGCGGTCCCCCCGCCCCCCGCTCCCGGCCGGCCGCGGCCCGATCCGGTAAAGGCCGCGCTGGCGAAGAGGCTGGGCGCCATCACCGAGGCGGTGGCCGTGGAGCTGAACCTCGTGCCGGAGGTGTTGGCCACGCGGCGCGATCTCGAGCAGCTGGCTGAGGGACGCCGCGACGGCGCGGTGCTGCGCGGCTGGCGCCGCGGGGCGCTCGGCGAGCGGCTGCTCGGCGCGCTCTAGACTTGAGCGCCGCTCAGCGCCTTTTGCCCCGCGGCAGGCGCCGGCGCCTGGCGGCGGCCGGTCCGCGTGATTTCCTGTGCGGCGCAGCGGGTCTCGCCCGGTGCGCCTTGCGCCGCGGTGCCGCCTTCGCGGCCGGGGCGCTGCGCGCCGCCCTAGCGGCGGTGCGGCCGGATCCGCTGCTTTGCTTGGCATGCGCCGCCGCTGGCGCCGCGGATGACTTCAGGCGGCGCAGCGCGCGCCGCGACGCCGGGGCACCGAGCGCCTGCTCCAGGCGCCGCGTCACCTCATCCACGTCCCCTTCGGCGTCGATCACCCGCAGCAGGCCGCGCGCGCGATAGAAGGCGATCAGCGGCCGGGTCTTCTCCTCGTACACCCGCAGCCGCTCGGCAACCGTCGCTTCGTTGTCGTCCGGACGCTGCACCAGGCGATGCGCAGCCCCGGTCTTCGGACACAACTCGCTGTGGGCGACTGCGGGCGGACAAGTGAGCAGATTGAACACCCGCCCGCAGTCCGCGCAGCTGCGCCTGCCGGAGATGCGTCGCACCAGCTCGCGATAGTCAACGTCGAGTTGCACCACCGCATCGAGCGGCTGCACAAGGGCTTCGAGCAGCCGCTCGAGCGCGTGAGCCTGGGCGAGGTTGCGCGGGAAACCATCGAGAATAAAACCCCGGCGGGCATCGGGTTCGCCCAGGCGTTCGCGGATCATGCCGAGCACCAGGGAGTCATCGACGAGCCGGCCACCATCCATGGCTGCCTTGGCCTGGCGCCCGAGCTCGGTGCCCCGGGCCACTGCGGAGCGCAGCAGATCCCCGCTCGAGATCTGCGGGATGCCGAGCCGCTGCACCAGGCGCTGGGCCTGGGTGCCCTTGCCGGAACCGGGCGCGCCCAACAGAACGATGCGCATGTTGTTCAGTCGCCAGAGCGCTGCCGCTGGCAGCCACAAAGGTTCGCCACGTTACCGGCGGCTCCGGAAGAGGTCAAACGGCGCACCGGCGGGACCCGCCCGCCCGCCGTCCGCCCCGCGCCACCGACCGCCCTGCGCAAGAGGCAGGCCCGTGCGTTATTCTTCCCCGCAGCCATGAAAAAGATCGTTCGCAGGAATGCGCTCTATGCCCAGTCGGGCGGCGTTTCGGCCGTCATCAACGCCTCCGCCTGCGGCGTGATCGAGACGGCAATGCGCGGCAGACACATCGGCAAGGTGTTCGCCGGGCGTCACGGCATCATCGGCGCGCTCACCGAGGATCTGATCGACGTCAGCCGCGAGAGCGCCGCGACCATCCGCGCCCTGAAGCACACCCCTGCCGGTGCGTTCGGCTCGGCGCGCTTCAAGTTGAAAGGCATCGAGCAGAACCGCGCCGAGTATGAGCGCCTGATCGAGGTGTTCCGCGCCCACGACATCGGCTACTTCTTCTACAACGGCGGCAACGATTCGATGGACACCGCGCTCAAGGTGTCGCAGATCGGCGCATCGCTCGGCTATCCGATCACCTGTGTGGGCGTGCCCAAGACGGTGGACAACGATCTGCCCGCTACCGACTGTTGTCCCGGCTTCGGCTCGGTCGCCAAGTACGTCGCGGTCTCCACGCGCGAGGCGGCGCTCGATGTAGCCTCGATGGCGCGCACTTCCACCCGGGTGTTTGTCTTTGAAGTGATGGGTCGACACGCCGGTTGGATCGCGGCGGCGGGCGGGCTCGCCGGCCGCGGCGCCGCCGAGCCGCCTCATATCATCCTGTTTCCGGAAGTGCCATTCGAGCAGCAGAGATTTCTCGAGCGCGTGCGCGCGTGCGTCAGCGACTACGGTTACTGCGTGATCGTCGTCTCCGAGGGAGCCGCGTACCCGGACGGCAAGTTCCTCGCCGACGCCGGTACCCGCGACGCCTTCGGACATACGCAGCTGGGCGGCGTAGCCCCGGTGGTTGCCAACATGGTGCGCGAGGCGCATGGCTACAAGTATCACTGGGCGGTGGCCGACTACCTGCAGCGCTCCGCGCGCCACATCGCATCCCGGGTCGACGTGCAGCAGGCGTACGCGGTCGGTGAGGCGGCGGTGGAACTGGCCGCCCGCGGGGTGAACGCCGTGATGCCGACGATCGTGCGCAAGGCCTCGAAGCCTTACAAATGGGTGATCGGGCACGTGCCGCTCGCGCAGGTCGCCAACAAGGAAAAGAAGCTGCCGCCCGGGTACATTCGCGCGGATGGCTTCGGCATCACCGAGGCCTGCCGCCGCTACCTCGAGCCGCTGATCGCCGGCGAAGCCTATCCCCCGTACCGCAACGGGCTGCCGGACTACGCGCGCATCAAGGGCGTAGCGGTGCGCAGGAAACTGACGACCGACTTCAAGATCTCCTGACTGCGCTGCTGGGCATCCCGTTGCTGCGGCGCGGGGGCGCTCTTGTAAGGCCGTAGGCTCGGGCCGCCGTGCTATAGTGCGCGGCCTTTTTTGGGGGAGATTTCTCGATGGACGCCACCTTGTGGCTGTGGGTCGCGATCGCGGCCGGCGTGCTTGCCGTGCTCTACGGCGTGTTCTCGATGATGTCGATTCTGCGCCTGCCGGCGGGCACTGCCCGCATGCAGGAGATCGCCGCCGCAGTGCAGGCCGGTGCCAAGGCGTATCTCAACCGCCAGTACAGCACCATCCTGGTCGTGGGCGTCGTACTGTTCGTGGTGATCGGATTCTCGCCACTCGGCTGGCCGACGGCCGGTGGTTTCGCGGTGGGCGCGCTGCTGTCGGGTCTGACCGGCTACATCGGCATGAACATCTCGGTGCGCGCCAACGTGCGCACCGCGCAGGCGGCAACCATCGGCCTGAATGCCGCGCTCAGCGTGGCGTTCCGTGGCGGCGCGATCACCGGCATGCTGGTGGTGGGCCTGGGGCTGATCGGCGTCGCCGGCTACTACCTGCTGCTGCGGCAATTCTCCGCCATCGGCGCCGATGGCGCGCTGCACGCGCTGATCGGACTTGCATTTGGCGGCTCCCTCATCTCGATCTTCGCGCGTCTGGGTGGTGGCATCTTCACCAAGGGGGCGGACGTCGGCGCGGATCTGGTAGGCAAGGTCGAAGCGGGCATTCCCGAGGACGACCCGCGCAACCCCGCAGTAATCGCCGACAACGTCGGGGACAACGTCGGGGACTGCGCCGGCATGGCGGCCGACTTGTTCGAGACCTATGCCGTCACGATCGTCGCGACCATGCTGCTCGGCGGACTGTTGTTTGCCAGTCAGGGTCCGGACGCCGCGTTCGCCGCCGTCAGCTACCCGCTCGCGCTCGGCGCCGCCTCGATCGTCGCCTCGATCATCGGCACGTTCTTCGTTTCCGCGCGCGCCGGCGGCAAGATCATGACAGCACTCTACAAGGGCGTGATCGTCTCCGGGGTGGTGTCGGCGGTGGCGTTTTACTTCATTACGCGCCAGATCATGCCCGACAACCTGGCGGTCCTGTACGGCTGTGCGCTCATCGGCTTAGGGCTCACGGCCGCGCTGATGATGATCACCGAGTACTACACCGCCACCGAGTACGCTCCGGTGCGCAAGGTGGCCGCCGCCTCGCAGACCGGCCATGCCACCAACATCATCGCCGGGCTTGGCGTGTCGATGAAGGCCACGGCACTGCCAGTCATCGCCGTGTGCCTTGCGATCTGGGGCTCGTACACGCTCGATGGCCTGTACGGCATCGCAATCGCCGCGACGTCGATGCTGTCGATGACCGGCATGATCGTCGCGCTCGATGCGTACGGTCCCATCACCGACAACGCCGGTGGCATCGCCGAGATGGCCGGCCTGCCGCGTGAGGTGCGCGACATCACTGACCCGCTGGATGCGGTGGGCAACACCACCAAGGCGGTCACCAAGGGCTATGCCATCGGCTCGGCCGGGCTCGCCGCGCTGGTGCTGTTCGCCGACTATACGCACAACCTCGAAGCGGCCGGCAAGCCCGCGGTCTTCTCGCTGTCGGATCCCGCGGTGATCATCGGCCTGTTCATCGGCGGGCTGGTGCCCTACCTGTTTGGCGCCATGGCGATGGAGGCGGTGGGGCGCGCCGCGGCTTCCGTAGTCAATGAAGTGCGCCGTCAGTTCCGCGAAATCAAGGGGATAATGGCGGGCACGGACAAACCCGACTACTCGCGCGCGGTGGATCTGCTCACGCGCGCGGCGATCCGCGAGATGATCGTGCCGTCATTGCTGCCGATCCTGGTGCCCATCGTGCTGGTGTTGGTGATGAACACCCTCATGGGCAGCGGCGCGGGCATCCGCGCGCTCGGCGGCCTGCTGATCGGCACCATCGTCACCGGTCTGTTCGTCGCCATCTCCATGACCACCGGCGGCGGCGCCTGGGACAACGCCAAGAAGTACATCGAGGAGGGTCACTTTGGCGGCAAGGGGTCGGAGGCGCACAAAGCGGCCGTCACCGGCGACACGGTCGGCGATCCGTACAAGGACACCGCGGGACCGGCCATCAATCCGCTGATCAAGATCATCAACATCGTGGCACTGCTGCTGGTGCCGCTGCTGTGAGCAGCGCGCACCGCAAGGCGTCGCGTCAGGCCGCGAGCGACAGCGGCTGCGGCCGTCCGATCGCATACCCCTGCAGGTAATCGACACCCATCCGGCGCGCCGCGTCGACCGCGGCCGCGTCCTCCACCTGCTCGGCGATGACCTTGAAGTTGAGCGTGCGGGCGAGCTTGATCATCGCCGTCACCATCGCCTGATTGACGGGATCGAACGCCAGATTGCGCATGAAGGAGCCGTCGATCTTGAGGTAGTCGAGGGGCAGATTCTTGAGATTCGAGAACGAGCCCACGCCCGAGCCGAAGTCATCGAGCGCGAACTGACACCCCATGCCATGCAGCACGCCGACGAAGCGGCGCGCGTGTTCGAGGTTGGCGATCACCGCGCTCTCGTTGATTTCGAAACACACCTGCCCGGGCGCAACGCCAGAGCTGTCGAAGCACTCGACCACGAACTCGAGAAACTGGGCGTCCGCGAGCGTCTGGCCCGAGATGTTGATCGCTACGCTGCGGTGGGCCGGCACCGGGATCGCGCCGCGCCCGAGCGCCGCGAAGGTAGTCTGCACCACCCAGCGGTCCACCAGCCCCATGAGCCGGTAGCGCTCGGCGGCGCGCATGAACTCCGCGGGCGCCAGGTCGTGACCCGCCTCGTCCTTCAGCCGCACCAGCACTTCCATGGCCGGACCGCCGTCATCGCCGCCGTGCGCCGGAACAATCACCTGCTGGTACAGGTCGAAGCGGTTTTCCTTGAGCGCACTCTGCAGGCGCTGCAGCCACTGGATCTCCCCGGTGTGACGCGCCAGCGCTTCATCGCGCGCCGAGTACACCACCACCCGCCCTGAACCCTGCTTCTTGGCGATGTAGCAGGCGGTATCGGCGGCGGCGAGCAGCTCCTCGAGCGTACCGCTCTCGCGCGAGATCTCCACCAGCCCGACCGAGACGTCGATGTTGAAGATCTTGTCCTTCCACACGAAACGGTAGTCGCCCACCGAGCGGGTCAGGTCATCGGCGATCTGCCGCGCCTTGTCCAGCGGACACCCGACCAGCAGTGTGCCGAACTCGTCACCACCGAGACGCCCGACCGTGTCGCTGTCGCGCACCGCGTCGCGCAGCAGCTTGGCGACTTCGCGCAGCATGCTGTCGCCCGCCAGATGACCGCTGGTGTCGTTGACGATCTTGAAACGATCGAGGTCGAGATAACACAGCACGTGCTGGCCATCGCCACGGTGGCCGGTTTCGATCGCCTCCTCCAGGCGCCGCTCGAACTCGCGGCGGTTGACGAGT
Organism: Steroidobacteraceae bacterium; assembly: GCA_036401635.1. Taxonomy (GTDB): domain Bacteria; phylum Pseudomonadota; class Gammaproteobacteria; order Steroidobacterales; family Steroidobacteraceae; genus 13-2-20CM-66-19. Next base: position 20,263 of record DASWUP010000166.1, on the reverse strand, counting down.
CCCGTGAGCGCATCGTGCGTCGCCTGGTACGACATTTGGCGGGCGAGACCGCGCATTTCGGTGACGTCATGCAACAGCACCACCGCGCCGACCAGCTCCTGGGCGCTGTTGCGGATGGGCGAGGCCGACAGCTCGATCGAGCGCTCGTTGCCGCTGGTGCGCGACAGCAGCAGCGCGCGCCGGCTGAGGTTCACGGGCGCGCCGCTGGTGAGCGCCTGGTGCACCGGATCAGACAGCAGCCGCCGGTCGGTCTCGTCCACGAGACTGACGATGTCCTCCAGGCGCTTGCCCACCGCCGCTGCGACTGCACTGCCGCTGAGCTGCTCGGCGGCAGGATTGAGGAAGGTGATGCGGCCGTCCTTGTCGGTGGCGATGATCGCCTCCGCCAGCGACTGCAGCGCCAGCAGCTGCGGCTCGGCGGCGCCGTCGCCCGCCAGGCGCAGGGCCGGAGTGGTCTGGGTGGGAATGATCTCCACGCCGGTGATCAGCAGCGCATTGCTGTGGTCGTAACTGACCAGCGCGGAAGCGATCTCCAGGCGGCTCACCTGACCCTGTAACCCGACCATGTCGATTTCGTAGCGCTCGGCGGCCGCCTCCCCCGCCAGACGGCGGCGGATGTTTTCGCTCACCAGCTCGGAGTATTCCGGCGGCACCAGATCCGCGAGCCTGCGCCCGACGAGCTCGACGCGATCGACACCGACGAAGCTCGCGAACTGCCGGTTGGCGTACAGGATCACCTCGCGATGCACCAGCACCGCCTCGTGAATGCGATCGCCCAGGTCGGCGAACAGCCTGGGTGCGTGGGCGGCATCGCGCTCCGCGCCACCGGCGGCGCGCGTCAACAGGTTATTGACGCCGGTGATCAGCGCCGCGATTTCCGGCTTCTCGCTGCCGAGGTCCACCCGTTCCGGGAGCCGCCCGCCGCCGACGATGCGCTGCAGCTGCTGCGACAGCTCCCCAACGCTGCGCAACTCGCGACGCTGCAACCCATAGAGCACGAGCGTCAGAGCGGCGATGAGCGCGAACAGGAGGCACAACAGCCCGAGGATCGACATCTACATTCTTCTTCAAGCCTTCCGCTTGGGTTTACCGCGCGGTCCTGTCAGGCACTCTAATTCGACTTGTCGTGCCTGCGGCTTGCGGTCCAGGCAAGCATAGCGCAGGCACCCCCTCGTCCCGGCGGTATTTCACCATATCTCGTCGCAAGTCCGCTTGGCAGCGCGCGGGAAAACCCGTAACTTCTCCCGCCTTTTCACCGTTCGGCAATAAGTCCAATCGGAGCGGCCAACGATGCAGACCGCGGATGCCCGCGAACAGATGATCGAGCAGCAGGTGCGCGCGTGGGACGTGCTGGATGAGCGCGTGCTGGCAGTGATGCGCCGCGTGCCGCGTGAGCTGTTTGTTCCGCAGGGGCAGCGCTACCGCGCGTACGCCGATGTCGAGGTGCCGTTGGCGCGCGGGCAGCATATGTTGCGTCCCAGCGTGGCCGGCAAGCTCCTGCAGGCGCTGCTGCCACAGCCGCGCGAGGCGCTGCTGGAGATCGGGACCGGCACCGGATTCGTCACCGCGTGCCTGCGCGCCATGGCGGCGCAGGTGCGCTCGCTGGAGCTGTTTCCGGAGCTTGCGGACGCGGCGCGCCGCAATCTCGCGGCGCTCGGCATGCAGGATGTAGAGGTCGTGGACGCGGATGCGCTCATCGGCGACAGCGGCGCGCGTTACGACGCCATCGCCGTAACCGGCTCGCTGCCGCTCTACGATGCGCGCTTCCAGCGCATGCTCACCCTCGGCGGGCGCCTGTTCGTCGTGGTGGGCGAGGCGCCGGTGATGGACGCACGTCTCCTGCGGCGCACGGCCGAGGACGCGTGGACCGTAGAGAGCCTGTTCGAGACGGTGATCGACCCGCTGGTGAATGCCGTCCGGCCGGCGGAATTCACTTTCTGACCACAAGTCGCATCTGACAGTTGAACCGAAGGGAATGCTATGAATCGCGCCTCGACTCTCGCACTGGTGTTACTCGCGTTTTCCGGCACCGCGCCCGCCACGGATCTGGTGGGGGTGTTCGAAGACGCGGTGCACAACGACCCGGTCATCCGCCAGGCCGATGCCAACCGGCTCGCGGCGCGCGAGGCTCGGCCCCAGGCGTGGGCCGCGGTGCTGCCGCAGCTGAACGGAACCGCGAGCGTGACGCGCGATCACAACGCGGGTTTCCAGGATCAGATCACCGAGCTGTCGAATGTGAGCAACCCGAATGCTCCGCCGAGCCTGGTGGTGCTGCCACTGCCCAGCGTAACGGATTCCACCAACAAGAAGTGGGCTGTGAATCTGCGGCAGAACCTGTTCTCGTGGGCGAACTGGATGGCGCTCAAGGAGGCCGGCCGCGAAATTGCGCAGGCGGAGGCCACCTACCAGGCCGCTGAACAGCAACTGCTCCTGCGAGTCGCGCAGGCTTACTTCACCGTGCTCGCCTCCGTGGAGGGGCTGGACGCCAACCAGGCGTCCCTCGAAGCCATCGCCCGCCAGCTCGATCAGGCGAACAAGCGGTTCGAGGTGGGGCTCATCGCCATCACCGATGTGCAGGAAGCCAAGGCGGCCCGCGACACCGCCGCCGCGGCGGTGATCGCCGCCAAGCGTACGCTCGCGACCTCCGAAGACCAGCTGCAGGAGATCACCGGGCAGAAGTACGACCACCTCGCCAAGCCCGGCACCGACATGCCGCTGAAGAGCCCGGAGCCCGCCGACCAGGGCCGCTGGGTCAACATCTCCCTCGAACAGAACCTGTCGCTCATCTCCAGCCGCCTGGCGGCGGACATCGCGCGTGACAATGTGCGTATCGCCATCGGTGGCCACGTGCCGACGCTCGACCTGTTTGCAGGGCGCTCATACACTCAGACCAACGCCGACGAGAGCATCCAGGGCCTGCGGTTCTCCGGTGTCGACAACAAGTTCAACGACCGGCAGATCGGCCTGCAGCTGACCGTGCCGATCTTCAGCGGCGGCTTCACCCAGTCGAAGGTGCGCGAGAGCGAGTACCGCTGGATCGCCGCCAAGGAAGCCGTAGTGCAGAGCTCACGCGCCACCGAACGCCAGGCACGCGATGCCTATCTCGGCGTCATCAGCGGAATCGCGCGGGTGCAGGCGCTGCGCCAGGCGCTCGAGTCGAGCCGCACGGCGCTCAAGGCGACCGAGGCGGGCTACGAGGTCGGCACCCGCACGGCGGTCGACGTCCTCAACGCCCGCAGAACGCTGGTGCAGGCCCAGACCACCTACGCCGACAGTCGCTACGACTACATCGTGAGCGTGCTGCAGCTGCGCCTCGCGGCGGGCAATCTCGACCGGCCGCAACTCGCCGAGATCAACAACTGGCTCACCGCGTCCGCGCCAACCTCGCCCGCGGTCGCCACGCCCGAGAACCTTGCGCCCAGTATTCCTGCCGCGCCGGAAGGTGCGCCCGCGGCACCGCCGCCACCCGCACCACCGCCATCCGCACCACCGGCGATCCAGCCGCCGGCGAGCGGCACGCCCTAAGCCTGGGGCTCATTCAGCAGCGGTTCGATCAACCCCAGCAGTTTCGCGAGCGCACCGCGGTTGGCCTCCACCGAGGCGCGTCCCTGCGCACCGATGCGGGCTCGGGTGTCGGGGTCCGCGAGCAGCGCGCTCACGCGCCCGGCAAGCTGTGCTGCGTCGTGGACGACCTCGGCCGCGCCGCGCGCGATCAGCAGGCGGGCGATTTCTTCGCTGTTGGAGTTGTTGGGACCGGTGAGGATCGGCACCCCCAGGGCCGCGGGCTCGAGCAGGTTGTGGCCGCCGACCGGCACGAAGCTGCCGCCGACGAACGCCAGATCTGCGGCGGCGTAGAAATCCAGCAGTTCACCCAGGGAGTCGAGCAGCAGCACCTGGCAGTGTTGCGCGGCCGCGGCGGCGCCTTGCGAGCGGCGCACGAAGCTCACGCCGGCCTGGGTCAGCATCTCGGCAACTTCGGCGAATCGCTGCGGATGACGCGGTGCCAGCACCAGCAGCGCTTGGGCGTGCACCGCACGCACGCGCCGCTGCGCCTCGAGCAGGGTGTGCTCCTCGCCTCCGCCGTGCGTGCTGCCCGCGACCCACAGCGCTCGCTCTGGCGCGTACTGCTCACGCAGCCGCACGCCGCGCTCCACCGTTTGCGGCGGCAGCTCGAAATCGAACTTGAGGTTGCCGGTCACGTGGGTGCTGGCAGGAGCGGCGCCCAGCGCACGAAAGCGCTCAGCATCCCCCGTGCCCTGGGCCGCCACCACGGCCGCCCGCGACAAGGTGTCGCGGAACAGCGCTCCCACGCGCCGATAGCGGCCGACCGAGCGCACCGAGAGCCGCGCGCTCGCCAGCACCAGCGGCACGCGCCGCCGTTGGCACTCGCGGTACAGGTTCGGCCACAACTCGGTCTCGAATATGACCGCGAGCCGCGGCTGCACGCGCGCGAAGAAGCGCCGTACCGCGCCCGGCAGGTCATAGGGAACATAGCGCACCTGCGCCGCGCTGCCGAACAGCGCCCGCGCCCGGGCGGCGCCGGTGGGTGTAAAGGTCGTGACGGTCAGCGGCAGCTGCGGATGGCGCTGGTACAGCGCGCTCACCAGCGGCGCGCAGGCCTGCACCTCGCCGACCGAGACCGCGTGTATCCACACACCGTGAGGCGCTGCAGGCGCCCCGAACCCGAAGCGCTCGGGGAAGTTGCGCCAGTAGCTGCGGTCGCGCAGGCCGCGCCACAGCAACACGGCGGAGATGATCGGAGCGGCGAGATATACGGCGAGGAGATAGACGAATCGCAAGCGGCGCCCAGTGCTTGACCTAAGCCGGTGGCGGCGCGGGGGTGCGGGAAGACTGCCGGTAACCGTCGAGCAGGGCGTGCCAGTCTGCCTCGCCGAAACGCTCCGGCGGCAGCGCCCAGGTGACCTTCTCCAGCGAGCGGCGCAGCCGCACCAGGTTGGCGTCGCACCACAGCCCCGGCCGGCGCAGCTGGCAGCGATCAAAGTCGATGAGGTGCACGGCCTCCTCGCTCAGCAGCACGTTGTGCGCATTGAGATCCGCATGACACACCCCGAGATCGTGAAATCTGCGGATGCAGCGACCGATGGAAATCCACGTGAGGACCGACAAGGCCCCGGTGTGCAGGCACTCACTGAGGGAGCCGACGACGGCTAAGCGCTCGGTGATGATGTCAGCGGTGTAGGTGAGGCCCCGGTGGCGGTAGCGCGCCGCGAGCGGCGCCGGCACCGGCAGCCCGGCGCGATGCAAACGGTAGGTCAGCTGCCATTCCTCGAACGGCCGCGTGCTCTGCTCGCCCTGCCAGACGTAGCGATCGCCCCAGATGCCTGCCATCAGACCGCCGCGCCGGTAGTGGCGCAGCACGTAACGCTTGCCCGCGGATCGGACGAAGTGGGTGGCGCCCCGGCCACGCGCCGAGCCGTCGAGCTCGCCGCGCCCCTGCCAATACTTCGGGTCAAACCAGTTGGGACTCAAATTGCCCACACGCGAGGCGTCATATAGCATGGCGCCGCCCGGGAGGGCGCCGTGTTTCACCTCGGGGCCAAGCGCCCAGCGCCCGTTCACAAATCTAACTCCATGATGTTGTCTCTCGCCGAACCCCCGCGCAGCGTCTGCATCCTCAGGCTGTCGGCGATCGGTGATACCTGCCAGGTGGTGCCGATCGTGCGCACCTTGCAGCAGGCGTGGCCTGCGACGCAGCTGACCTGGATCATCGGCAAGACCGAAGCGCGCCTCATGAGCCTCATCGAAGGCGTCGAGTTTATCACCGTGGACAAGCGCGCAGGTTTCCCCGCCCTGCATGCCTTGCGCACCCAGCTGCGCGGCCGGCGGTTCGATGCGCTGCTGCACATGCAACTCGCGTTGCGGGCGAGCCTGGTGGCGTACTGCGTGCCGGCGGCCGTGAAGCTCGGCTTCGATCGTGCGCGAGCCCGCGAGCTGCAATGGCTGTTCACCAACGCGCGCATTGCGGCCCGCGCGCGCGAGCACGTGCTCGACAGCTTCTTCGGCTTTCTCGCCGCGCTCGGCATCGGCGAACGGCTGCTGCGCTGGGATCTGCCGCTGCCAAGCGCCGCCCGCGCCTACGCCGAGCGGCTGATTCCGGACGCCCGCCCGACGCTGGTCATCAATCCGTGCTCGAGTCACAAGCTGCGCAACTGGCGAGCCACACGCTACGCAGCACTCGCACAGCATGCCGCGAGCCGCCACGGCATGCGGGTGATCCTTGCCGGCGGACCGAGCGAGCTCGAACGGCGGACCGGCGCGGAAATCGAGCAGGCCTGCGGCACCGGGGTCGTTAATCAGATCGGCAAAGACACGTTGCCGGAGCTGCTCGCACTGCTGTCGCGGGCGAGCGTGCTCGTGAGCCCGGACTCGGGGCCGGTGCACATGGCGACCATGGTGGGCACACCGGTGGTGGGGCTGTACGCGGCCACCAACCCGGCGCGCAGCGGCCCGTACCTTTCGGGCCGCTGGTGCGTCGACGCTTATCCCGAGGCCGCGCGCGCCTTTCGCGGCTGCGAACCGGGCGAATTGCCGTGGAACCACAAGATCGAAGAGCCGGGCGTCATGGACCTCATCGCCGTCGCCCAGGTCACCGCGAAACTCGACGAGTTGCTAGGATCACGCTCATGAAAGACATACTCGTTCCCATCTCTCCGGGCGAGCTGCTCGACAAGATCACCATTCTCAGGATCAAGCAAGCGCGCATCTTCGATGCCGGCAAGCTCGCCAACGTGAAGCTGGAACTTGCGCTGCTGGAGCAGACCTGGCGCGAGAGCGGCTGCGCCGCGCACGACGTCGCACTCGATGAGCGCGCGCTGCAGCAGCTCAACGAGCGCCTGTGGGATATCGAAGATCGCATCCGCGACAAGGAGGCCAAACAGAGCTTCGATCGCGATTTCATCGAGCTGGCGCGCGCCGTATACGTGTCCAATGACGAGCGCGCGGGGCTCAAGAAACGCATCAATCTGCAGCTGGGATCACGACTGATCGAAGAGAAGTCGTACAAGCAGTATCGGTAGGGCACCGCCATGCCGATGCACCGGTCCTGGTTGGTCACCGTGCTGAGCTTCGTCAGCCTGCTGTGGGTCACGCGCGCGAGCCTCGCCCAGTCGGGCGGCGCTTACGCCGACTTGCAGTGGCGCATGATCGGACCGCTGCGCGGCGGCCGCACCCGTGCCGTAGCGGGGGTGCCCTCGCAACCCCACGTCTTCTACGTGGGCGCGGTCGATGGCGGGGTGTGGAAAACCGACGACGCGGGGCGCACATGGCAGCCCATCTTCGATGAGCAACCGACGCAGTCGATCGGGGCGATCGCGATAGCGCCTTCGGATCCTAACGTCATCTACGTGGGAAGCGGCGAAGGGCTGCATCGACCGGACCTGTCGGTCGGCGACGGGATCTACCGTTCCACCGATGGCGGGCAGCGCTGGTTGCACCGCGGGCTCGCCGCCGGGCAGCAGATCGCGGAGCTGGCGGTTGACCCCCACGATCCCAACCGCCTGTTCGCGGCGGTTCTCGGCCACCCCTATGGCCCGAACCCGGAGCGCGGCATCTATCGGTCGACGGACGGTGGAGTCAGCTGGCAGCGGGTTCTGTATCGCGATGAGGATACCGGCGCTTCCGCGGTCGCTGTCGATCCGGCGCAACCGCAGACCGTGTATGCGGCGCTGTGGCAGACGCGTCTCGGTCCCTGGGAGGACAAGAACGAGTTTCAGGGCACCGGCGGCGGCCTGTTCAAATCGAGCGACGGCGGCACGAGCTGGAGGCAGCTCACCGCGGGCCTGCCGGCGGATCTGTCGCAGATCAACATTGCGATTGCGCCGAGCGCCCCCAAGCGCCTGTATGCGACCGTGGGCACCAGCGAACCCGGTGACTATTCTTCCGCGGCAGGCCTGGGGGTGTTTCGCTCCGATGATGCGGGCGAAAGCTGGGTGCGGATCACGTCCGATCCCCGCCCGGCATTGCGCATCGGCGGCGGCGATCTGCCGGTGGTACGCGTCGATCCCTCGAACCCGGATGTCGTGTACAGCGCCAGCATCGTCACCATGAAGTCCAGTGATGGCGGCAGGACCTGGCTGTCGCTGCGAGGCGCACCGGGCGGCGACGACTACCAGAACCTGTGGATCAGCCCGAACGATCCCGGCATCATCGCGCTGGTTGGCGATCAGGGCGCGCTCGTGACCGTGAACGGCGGTCAGACGTGGAGTTCCTGGTACAACCAGCCAACCGCGCAGCTATTTCACGTGAGCGTTGCGCCCACGTTTCCCTATCGCGTGTGCGCCGCTCAACAGGAGAGCGGCTCGGTGTGCATCGCCAGCCGTGGCAACGACGGCGAGATCACCGACCGCGACTGGCATCCGGTCGGGGCCAGCGAGTACGGCTACGTGGCCCCGGACCCCCTCGACCCGGATGTGATCTACGGCGCCGGGCGCAATGAGGTCTCGAAGTTCCACTGGTCAACCGGGCAGGTGCAGAACGTAACACCGATCCCGGTGCGCGGCCCCGATGCGCGTGTCGATCGCACCGAGCCGCTCATCTTCTCGCCGCTCGACCCGCACACGCTCTACTACGGCGCCAACCGTCTCTACAGAACCAGCGCGACGGGGGGCGACGTGGCAGGCGATCAGTCCCGACCTGGCACGCGAGCCGGGCGCAATTCCCGCAAGCGTCGGCGCGCTGCATCGGCCGGGAGCTGAGCGCCAGCGCGGGGTAATCTACGCGCTCGGTCTCTCGCCGCGCAGCCTCGACACGCTGTGGGCCGGCACCGACGACGGCCTGGTCTGGGTAAGCGCGGACGGCGGCGCTCACTGGTCGAACGTCACGCCGCCGGCGCTCACCCCCTGGAGCAGGGTCACGCAGATCGAGGCGTCTCACTTCGATGCAGATACCGCCTATGTTTCCGTGAACCGTATGCGCATCGACGATCTGCGCCCTTACATTTATCGCACCGTCGACCGCGGCAAGACCTGGCAATCGATTGCCGGCGCACTGCCGCCGGATGCCCCGGTGAACGCGGTGCGGGAGGATCCGCAGCGCAAGGCATTGCTGTTCGCAGCGACCGAGACCGCCGTGTGGGTCTCACCCGACGAGGGGCAGCACTGGGATTCACTGCAGTTGAACCTCCCGCACACCTCGATGCGGGACCTGTGGATCCACGGCGATGATCTCATCGTGGCGACCCACGGCCGCTCGATCTGGATCCTCGACGACATCTCGCGGCTGCGGCAGCTGCCGACCGCCCCCCGGCATGAGGTAGTGCTCTTGCGTCCCGCAGCCGCCTACCGCCTGCATCGCAGCACCTGGAGCGACACGCCGCTGCCGCCGGACGAGCCGCTTAGCTCCAATCCGCCCGCGGGCGCCGTCATCGAGTTCTTTCTGCCGCACGACGCCAGGGGCGCGGTGATACTCGAGGTGTTCGATGGCAACCGGGTCCTGGTGCGCCGCTTTCGCAGCGACGACCCTGCCGAGCCGGACGCGGAGGAACTCGCCCGCGAACTCATTCCGCGGTATTGGGTCAAGCCGCCTCGCGTCCTGCCGGCGCAGGCCGGCATGCACCGCTGGGTGTGGGATCTTCGCTACGCTGCTCCCTTGAGCGCCACGCGTGGCTACCCGATCTCTGCGGTACCGCATGCGACGCCAAAGGGGCCGCAAGGTCCGCTGGCGCTGCCCGGATCTTACCTCGTGCGCCTGACGGTCGAGGGTCGCCACTTCGAGGCGCCGCTGACCGTCAAGGTGGATCCGCGTGTTCGGCTTGCCAATGGCGCCCTCGAGGAACAATTGCGCGTCACCGCGGAGTTAGCCGGGATGCTGAGCGAGAGCTCGCGGGCACTGCTGGCGGCCAGATCCGAACAGGCGCAGCTGAAGGCGCTCGCGAGCGCGGGCGCCACGGCGCAGGCGGTTCACGCCTATGAGTCGCGCCTGGCAGAGCTGTTAGGTTCTGCCGACCAAAAAGCGGACGACGAGCAGGAAAAACACGGCGAGCCGAAGATCCTCCTGCCGGCGCTGCAGGAGCGCATTGCCGCGCTCTACACGGAGGTCAGCCGCGGCGATGCCGCCCCCACCGCCGCACAGCTGAACGCCACCGCGACGGCACGAGCGGCACTCACGGGCCTTGCGAGTGCCTGGCAGCACCTGCAGGCCGATCTTGCGGCGCTCAACGCACGGCTGCGGACCGCGAAACAGGCTGCGATCCGCGCCGAGCTGCCGCCTCCGCGAGACCTCAACGCGGCGGATGAAGACTAAAGGGCGCTGCGCCTGGCGGGCGTTACCGCCGCAACGTGTACTCCGCGCCGCAGTACGCACACTTCGCCCAGCCGCTCTCCTCGATCGGCAGATACACGCGCGGATGCGAGTTCCACAGGTACATCTGCGGCATCGGGCAGGACAGCGGCAGATCTTCTGCGCTGACCTCGTACTGCATCTGCGCGTTGGGTTCAATGAGCGGTTTGGCCGTAGCCGACATGCGCGCTGATTATACCTGGGCGCCCGGAGGCTCAGCGGCCATCGCTGCGTTCCACAACCCCGTCACGGCGGCACGCGCGTCGCGGAAATCCGCCGCCGGGACGATGGGCGCCGCGCCATCGAGTGACAGGTGATGGGTGCTGGCGCGGTACGCGCGATAGGCCCGGGTGAGCAGGTCCACACTCGCCTGCGGCACCAGATTCGCGGAAGCCACGGACTCGAGCTGGCGGATGGTGTCCGAGAACATCGCCACCGGCGGGTACTGCCCGGCCCACTTCAGCGCCCAGTACTGCGCGAGAAACTCGATGTCCGCGATCCCGCCCGGGTCCTGCTTGATATCGAACCGCAGCGCATCGCCCCGGGCGAGCTCGCGGCGCTGCCGTTCGCGCATGTTGCGCACCTCCTCGCGCAGGTGCTCGCGGCGCACGTGGTGGCAGAGTACCTCGAGCCGCACCCGCTCGAAGCGCGCGCGCAGCTCGGGCGCGCCCGCCACCGCGCGGGCGTGCAGCAGTGCCTGGTGCTCCCAGGTCCACGCTTCCTGGCGCTGGTAGTCGGCAAACGCCTCGATGTTGGTGACCAGGAGACCGCCCTTGCCGCTGGGTCGCTGGCGTACGTCGACCTCGTAGAGCCGACCGGCGGCGGAGTGCATGGTCAGCAGGTGCACGATGCGTTGCGCGAGGCGCACGAAGAACAGCTGGTTGTCGATGGGACGCGCGCCGCGGGTCTCCTGACACTCGCCGTGCGAGTCGTGCAGGAACACCAGGTCCAGATCGGAGGAATACCCGAGCTCCATGCCGCCGAGCTTGCCGTAACCCACCGCGCAGATGTTCACCGCGCGCGTGGCTGCGCCCTCAGCGCACGTGGGGATGCCGAACTGCGCGGTGATCTGCCGCCAGCCCAGCTGCATCGCGCGCTCGACGATGAGTTCGGCGATGTCGGTGAGCCGGTCGCTCACCTGCATCAGCGGCAGCACGCCGGTGAGATCGGCGACCGCGACGTGAAACAGTGCCGCGCGCTGGAACTGCCGCATGGCCTCCACCTGCTGCTCGGGCTCGTCCTCGCGCAGCTGCTCCATCCTGAATTCGAGCTCGCGCGCGAAGCCTGCGCGGGTCGGCGGCTGCGACAGCAGCCGCTCATCGATCAGCTCATCGAGCAGCAGCGGATGTGCGGCGATCTGCGCCGCGAGGAAATCACCGTGACGACACAGCTGCACCAGACGCGCACGCGCCGCGCCGTTCTCCTGCAGCAGCGCGAAGTACGCCGAGCGCTTACCCGTCGCCTCGATGATGGCGAGGATCCGTCGCAGCACCGGCAGCTGGGCGCGCCCCAGCGCCACGTCCGCGAGCAGCGCCGGCAGCAGCGCCTGCAGGCGCTTGCGCCCGGGCTCATCGAGCTTGCGCACCAGTGCCGAGGCGCGCAGCTCCAGGAGCAGGCGCGCCGCTTCCGCGCTGTCGCTGAAACCGGCGCGCGCCAGCGCCTCCGCCAGCGCCGCCGTTTCTGCCTGACTGTCCCAGAACCTTCCCAGATCGATGCGCACGGCGGCGCGATCCGGTTCAGCCCCGCCCAGAATCACCAGGCGGAAGTGCCGGCTGACGCGTTCACGGTGCTCGTTGAGCTCCTGCGTAAGAGCTGGCCAGTCGCGCGCCCCCATGGCGAGCGCGATGCGCTCGCGCGCGAGAGCTTCCTCCGGCAGTCGATGGATCTGCGCGTCCGCGAGCATCTGCAGGCGGTTCTCGAGCCGGCGCAGGTAGACATATGCGCCCCGCAGTTCAGCAGCGGCCTCGGGCGGCAGCAGGCGCGACTCCCCGAGGTGTGCCAGGGCGGCGAACAACGACGGTGTCTGCAGGCGCCGATCGCGGCCGCCGCGGGTGAGCTGTAGCGCCTGCACGATGAATTCGATTTCGCGGATCCCGCCCGGACCGAGCTTGATGTGATCGGCGAGCTCGCGCCGCTGCATTTCACGCTCGATGAGAGTCTTCATCTCCCGCAGGCTCTCGAACACACCGTAGTCGAGATAGCGGCGGTAGACGAACGGCCGTATCGCCGCAGCGTCAATTTCCGCGTAGCGTTCCGCACCCGTGACCGGACGGGCTTTGACGTACGCGTAACGCTCCCAGTCGCGCCCGTGGCGCGGCCGGTAATCCTCGAACGAGGCGAAGCTCGCCACCAAGGGACCTGAGTCCCCGAATGGTCGCAAGCGCAGATCGACGCGCAGCACGAAGCCGTCGGGGGTTGGCGTCTCCAGCAGCCGCACCAGCGCCTGTCCCAGGCGCGTGAAAAACTCCTCGTTGGCAATGCCGTACGGGCCGTCGGTTTCACCGTGTTCGGGGAACAGCAGCACCAGATCGACGTCGGAGGAGAAGTTCAGCTCGCCACCGCCGAGCTTGCCCATGCCGATGACGACCAGCGGCTGAACCACGCCCCCTGCGGAGCAGGGTTCGCCATAGCGGGCCACCAGTGCGCGGCGGGCGTGTGAGAGCGCCGTGGCGATCGCCGCATCGGCAAACGCTGTGAGATCGGCCAGCGTCTCGGGGAGATCCACCCAGCCGGCGAGATCGCGCCAGGCAATGCGAGTGAACTCGCGCCGCCGCCAGCGGCGCAGCTCGCCCTGGAAATGCGCCTCGGGAGTGGCGGGGTCCGCGGGCAGCACCGGGGCGCGCGCGGCAAAGTCCTGTGGGGCAAGACGCCGCTGCAGGTCACCAGCGCAGATGAGGCTTGCGAAGCCCTGCGCATCGCGCGCGCAGAATTGCGCCACGAAGTCGCTGGCGGCGAATACCGCCTGAATCGACTCGCGAATGGCCGGGGGTGCATTGGCGAGCGCCGTTCTCGCGGCGTCGTTGGCGTTGAGCGCCTCGAGCGAGCCCGCAACGAGACCGGCCAGCTCCGTGCTGAGTCCGCCCCCGTGGGCTAGCCGCCAGGCTAGTTCCAGATGTTGCCCCCGAGATCGTGGAACGCCGCGGTGTCGACCCGGCGACTCAGACCCCTGAAGCGGGAGGACGCGGCATACACCTGCGCCCCTTGCGAGGCGTCGATTGAGGCCGTATCGCCCTCGATCAGGCTGTTGTCGATGTGGACATTGGCGGCGCGCGCCGAAACCCCGACGCCGGTGGCGCTGATGTGGCTGTTGGTGATGTGAATCTCGCAGCCGTCCTGCGCGCTCACCGCGTCGCCGTCGAACTCGAGGTTACGGTTGTCGATGTGCAGCAGGCGTGAGCCCTGGCACACGATCGGCTCGTGGCGCCGCTCAACGGCGGCGCTGGTGACGGCGGTATCGCGCATCCGAGCGCCCGCGGCCGGCGCTGCGGTTGAGGCAGCCTTGATCGTGTAGCCTGGCCCGGCCCTCAACACTCGTCCCCCGCCCGCGGTCTCGGCGGTGGTGGCGGCTTGCACGGCCTCCACAGGCTGTGCCGGCTGCGCGTTGGAGTCTGCCGGTGCCGCAGCCTCGCCGGCGCTGGCGAGTGCGCCGTTGTCGGCGCCGGCGCGCGCAGGGGCGGCTGTGGTCGCGGGTGCCGCTGCCGCCGCCGTTGCGGGCAGCGACGGGGCGGCGATGAGCTGGTCCGCGCGCACCATGCGCAACTCCCCAGTGTCCTTCACCCGCACGGTAAAAGTACGGCTCTGCTGGTCGGCTGCCACGACTTCGATCCCGTCGTTGCGCTCGAGCGCGGCCCGGGCCCAGTTCATCTGGTCCTGGCCGTCCCGGGCGCACGCGGCGAGCGTCAGGAGCGCAAGGCAGGTGCCGCCCCGCAGGGCCCGGTAGCGAACGATAGGCATTGGTCGGCCTCCTTGGGAGGACGATAAACCTTAGGCGGGGGTGCGGGAAGTAGGTGCCCCGCGACATGGGCGCGAAGTGCCGGGCGGGACACCGTGGACGTGCCGGAAGCGTTACGCAAAAAAGCAGGCCCCTATATAGGGGCCTGCAAGTAATGCGCGGAATAGGGGGTCTTGTTCCGCGGCTTTGGGGGCAGCGTCCGACTGTGAGCCGGACGCGAACCCTTAACTGTTATGTAAAGCGTATCGGCTGTTGATTAGGGAATCGATACCTCTTTAGAGAGGGGTTCTACATGTCCATTCCGCCCATGCCGCCCGGCGGGCCCGCATGGCTGTGGTCCTCGTCCTTCGGGGCCTCGGCGACCATGACCTCGGTCGTGAGCAGCAGGCCGGCCACGGAGGCGGCGTTCTGCAGCGCAAGCCGTGTCACCTTGGTCGGGTCGAGGATGCCCGCGTCCAGCATGTCGCCGAACTGGCCCTTGGCGGCGTCGTAGCCGAAGGCGCCCTTGCCTTCCTTCACGCGGTTGAGAACCACCGCGGCGTCCTCGCCGGCGTTGTCGACGATCTGACGCAGCGGCTCCTCGATCGAGCGGGACAGAATGCGGATGCCGACCGTCTGGTCCTCATTCGCACCCTCGAGCTTGTCGAGCGCTTTCTGTACACGGATCAGCGCCACACCGCCACCGGGCACCACGCCCTCTTCCACCGCTGCGCGCGTAGCGTGCAGCGCGTCCTCGACGCGGGCCTTCTTCTCCTTCATTTCGATCTCGGTGGCCGCGCCGACCTTGACCAGCGCGACGCCGCCGGAGAGCTTCGCCACGCGCTCCTGCAGCTTCTCCTTGTCGTAGTCGGAAGTCGCCTCCTCGATCTGCTGGCGGATCGACTCGATGCGGGCCTTGATGTCGGAGGGCTTGCCAGCGCCATCGATGATCGTGGTGTTTTCCTTCTCCACGACAATCTTCTTCGCCTCGCCCAGATCGTTCAGCGTCACCTTCTCGAGCGACAGGCCGATCTCGTCTGAGATCACCGTGCCGCCGGTGAGGGTGGCGATGTCCTGCAGCATGGCCTTGCGGCGATCGCCGAAGCCCGGAGCCTTGACGCCAGCCACCTTGAGAATGCCGCGGATGTTGTTGACGACCAGCGTCGCCAGCGCCTCACCCTCGATGTCCTCGGCGACCACGAGCAGCGGCCGTCCGCCTTTCGCCACGCTCTCGAGCAGCGGCAGCAGCTCGCGGATGTTGGAAATCTTCTTGTCCACCAGCAGGATCACCGGCTTCTCGAGCTCGCTGGTCTGGTTCTGCTGATTGTTGATGAAGTACGGCGAGAGATAGCCGCGGTCGAACTGCATGCCCTCGACCACTTCCAGCTCGTTCTCCAGTCCCGAGCCTTCCTCGACCGTGATCACGCCCTCCTTGCCGACCTTCTCCATCGCCTCGGCGATGGTCTTGCCGATCGACTCATCGGAATTCGCCGAGATCGTGCCGACCTGAGCAATTGCCTTGGAGTCTTTGCAGGGCTTGGAGAGCTTCTTGAGCTCCTCGACAGCGACGATGACCGCCTTGTCGACGCCGCGCTTGACGTCCATCGGGTTGCGACCTGCGGACACCGCCTTCAGGCCTTCGCGGATGATCGCCTGCGCGAGCAGCGTGGCGGTCGTGGTGCCGTCGCCGGCCTCGTCGGAGGTGTTGGACGCGACTTCCTTCACCATCTGCGCCCCCATGTTCTCGAACTTGTCCTTGAGCTCGATTTCCTTCGCGACCGACACACCGTCCTTGGTCACGGTGGGGGCGCCGAAGCTCTTCTCGAGCACCGCGTTGCGGCCCTTGGGGCCTAACGTCGCCTTGACGGCGTTGGCGAGGATGTTCACGCCCCTGAACATGCGCTGGCGTGCATCGTCGCTGAAACGGACTTCTTTAGCTGCCATTGTCGTTGATCCTCGCTTACTTGCCTTCAATCACGGCCATGACGTCTTCTTCACGCATGACCACGAGTTCATCACCCTCGACCTTGACCTCGGTTCCGCTGTACTTGCCGAACAAGATCTTGTCCCCGACCTTCACGTCGAGGGGACGGACCTTGCCGTCTTCGAGAATCTTGCCCTTGCCGACCGCCACGATCTTTCCCTGCACCGGCTTTTCTGCCGCGGTATCGGGAATCACGATGCCACCCGGTGAGGTACGCTCCTCTTCCAGGCGCTTCACGATGACGCGGTCATGAAGAGGACGAATCTTCATGGTGAACGCTCCTTAGACTTTCGATGAATGGAATGAATTTACGCGCCCAAGCGGTTATTAGCACTCCCCGGGCACGGCTGCTAATAATAGGGAGCGAACCTGGGAATTCAAGTCACCGGGAGAACTTTTTGCGATCATCGGCTCTTCGATGCCCCCTGGAGCCGGGCGCGGGCGGCCGGTCGGGAACGGCAGGGATAGCGTTCCAAGATGAACCGCAGTTCCTGCCAGTCATCAAAAGGCTGAGCTATAAGAAACCCCCGAACCGATGAGACTTCCGCCTAAGCTCGTGACCAGGATTAAACATATTTCGACGGCCTTGGTTCTGATGGGCCTGGGCCTTCACACCCAGGCACAGTCCGTGAGCCCGGCGTCGGACTCGGCTGCGGGGCCCGCCGCCTCCCAGGCCGTCCCCAGGGGGGGCATCAACGCGCTCCTGAACTCGGTGAAGAGGAGCGGCGATGACTTCCTGCCACCGGATCAGGCGTTCCGCTTCGATGCGCTGCCGGATGGCACCGACCGTGTGCGACTCAACTGGGAAATCGCCGACGGCTACTACCTGTATCGCGCCCGAATCAAGGTCACGACGCCGAGCACGAGTGCGCAGCTCGGTGCGCCGCAGATGCCTCAGGGGCAGATCAAGACCGACGAGTACTTCGGCAAGCAGGAGGTCTACCACCACGAGCTCATCGCCACCGTGCCCGTGGCGCGTGCGACCGGCGGCGCCTTCGAGCTGCCGCTGCAGGTGACGTACCAGGGCTGCGCCGAGGCGGGTCTGTGCTACCCGCCCATTACCAAGACGGTCAACCTCACACTGCCCGGCGGCAGTGGCGCTGCTGGCAGTGCGGCTGCGCCGGGCGCTTCATCCGGTGAGGGCACGGCGGACACGCCTTCCGAGCAGTCGCGGTTCGCGAGACTCCTCAGCGGCAATTTCTTCCTGATGCTGGGCGGCTTCTACATCGCAGGCCTGCTGCTGGCTTTCACGCCCTGCGTGCTGCCCATGGTGCCGATCCTATCGGGGATCATCGCCGGCGGCGGGCAGAACCTGACGACGGAGCGGGCCTTTGCGCTGTCCTTGAGCTATGTGCTCGGCATGGCGCTCACCTACACGGCGGCCGGTGTTGCCGGCGCGGCGATGGGCAAGGAGGTGCAGGCGGTATTCCAGCAATGGTGGGTGCTCGCGCTGTTCGCGGCGCTGTTCGTGGCCATGGCGCTGTCGATGTTCGGATTCTTCACAGTGCAGATGCCGGTAGCGATCCAGACCCGCATCGCCAACATCAGCAGCCGCCAGTCCGCCGGCACCTTCGGCGGCGTCGCGGTCATGGGTGCCCTTTCGGCGCTCATCGTTACCACCTGTGTCGGACCGGCGCTGGTTGCCGCGCTGCTCGTCATTAGCCAGACTGGACAAATCGCGCGCGGGGGCGCGGCACTGTTTGCCATGAGCATCGGCATGGGCACGCCGCTCCTTGTGGTCGGCGCCTCGCAGGGCAAACTCCTGCCGAAAGCTGGGCCCTGGATGGAGCTGGTGAAGAAGCTCTTCGGCGTGATGATGCTGGCGGTCGCCGCGTGGATGCTCGCGCGCATCGTGCCCGAGCGCGTGGCGCTCTCGCTGTGGGCGGTACCGGCACTGATCCTCGCCTGGCTCCTGTGGTCACAGACGCACGGCCGCTCCACTGCCAGGTGGGGGCTACGCGCCGCGGGCGTGATCGCGGGCCTGTACGGGGTGGCGCTTACCGCGGGCTCTGCGCTCGGCGGCACCGATCCGCTCGCGCCGATTCCTGCCTTCGCCGCCAAGGCCCATGAGCTGCCATTCCGCACCATCAAGTCGGTCGCTGATCTGGACCGCGAGGTCGCGCAGGCAAAGGTGCAGGGTCGCTCCGTGTTGGTGGATTTTTCGGCCGACTGGTGCACCTCGTGCAAGGAGATGGAGCGCTATACGTTCACCAACCCGGCTGTACAGGCGGCGCTCAGCGCCACGGTGCTGTTGCGCGCCAACGTGACGCAGAATGATGCGGACGATCAGGCGCTGCTGAGGCGTTTCGGGATCTTCGGACCGCCGACTATCGCTTTCTATGGGACGGACGGCCAGGAACGCGCCCAATATCGGGTCGTGGGGTACTTGAAGGCCGAGGCCTTCGCCTCACGCACGCGCGCCGCGCTGCACGCGGCTCCGTGAGCGATCCACGGCCCTCGCCCGGCCGAAGCGGCGTGATCGGCCTGGCGCTCGCCGCTGTCTTACTGGTGGCCTGTGCCACCGGCGGCTTCCTCGTCTACCGCCTCGCGGGTGCGCCGCGCACCCTGTATGCCGCCCCAGCACCTGCACTGGCTGCCCCTGCACCGCTTGCGCCAGCCGCAGCCGAAGGTGCCGCGTCCGTAGTGTCACCAACCCACAAGATCCCCGAGGTGCTGCCGGAGGTTGCGCTGCCGGGACTCGATGGCACGCCCCATCGGCTTGCCGACTGGAAAGGCCGGCCGCTACTGGTCAATTTCTGGGCCACCTGGTGCGAGCCCTGCCGCCGGGAAATCCCGCTACTCAAGAGCTTGCGCCACGAACGCTCAAGAGATCGCCTGGAAATTGTCGGCATTGCGCTCGATCTTCATGATGCAGCGCAAAACTATGCCCGCGACAGCGGTATCGACTATCCCGTGCTCCTCGGCGAGCAGGGAGGATACGAGGCCGTCGCGGCCTTTGGAATGGACCCCGTCCTGCCCTTCAGCGCGTTTGCCGACGCCGCCGGCAGGATTGTCACGCTGAAGGTCGGCGAGTTGCACCGGGACGAGGCCAACCTCATCCTGGACCGCATTCGTGACCTGCAGGAGGGGCGGCTGAGCCTCCCCGCCGCCCGAGCGCAGATTGCCGCTGGAATCAGCCGCCTCAATCTGAGCCGATCCGCCGGGGCAGATGCCGCGGCGCATTAGACCCAGTCCGGCCAGTTCCTCGCAAATCGCAACAAGAAGTATCCCAATGCGGGCGAATTAGGTTACATTCGCGCCGGTTCGCTTAGGTTACGACTCCCGAAGAAGTCACCCGCCCATGGCCCGAGTGCTGTTATTGAACGGCCCGAACCTCAATCTGCTCGGCACGCGGGAACCGGCTGTCTACGGCACCGACACGCTCGAGTCCATCGAGAAGCGCTCAGCCGTGGTTGCCCGCGAGCTCGGCCACGAGTTGATTGCGTTCCAGAGTAATGCCGAGCACGAGCTCATCGATCGGATCCATCGGGCCCGCGCCGAAGGCGTGGCGTTCGTGATCATCAATCCGGGCGCGTTCACGCACACCAGCATCGCGCTGCGCGACGCCCTCCTCGGGACGGGTGTGCCGTTCATTGAAGTGCACCTGTCCAACACCCACGCCCGCGAGCCGTTTCGCCGGCACTCGTATCTCTCGGACGTCGCAGTTGGGGTCATCACCGGTCTGGGTGCATTCGGTTACGAGGCGGCGGTGCGCGCCGCCGCGCAACGGCTCGCACGCTCTGCCTGACGCCCGACGGTTTCCGCCTTTACGATCTCGGGGGCATTCCCAGCATGGACATTCGAAAAATCAAGAAGCTGATCGAGTTGCTGGAGGAATCCGGCATCGCGGAAATCGAGATCAAGGAAGGTGAAGAGGCGTTGCGCATCAGCCGTATGCCGGCGGCGACCCCGCACGCAGTTGCGCACCTTGCGGCACTCCCGGCTGCCGCGGGCGGCGCGGCGGCCGCGCCGCCCGCGGCGTTGCCCGCCGCTGAGAGCGCAGCCCCGAAGCCCAAGCCCAACGAGCACGTGATCACCGCCCCGATGGTCGG
>DASWUP010000165.1:0-1634 GCA_036401635.1 Steroidobacteraceae bacterium | reverse complement strand
GCGCATCGGGCGGCAGCTTGCGGCTCTTGCGGATGAGGAAGCCCACGTCGTTGCCGGCGAGGTCGCGTACCGCCAGCGGGCCCATCGCAAAACCGAAGCCCTCGATGACGCGATCGATCTGCTCGGGCGTGGCCCCCTCTTCGAGCAGGAACTCCGCCTCCGCCCCGTAGAACATCAGCATGCGATTACCGATGAAGCCCTCGCAATTGCCGGCCAGCACCGCGATCTTGCCGAGCGTCTTGCCGAGCGCCATCACGGTCGCCAGTGTCTGCGGCGAGCTGTGCCTGCCGCGCACGTTCTCCAGCAGCTTCATGACGTTCGCCGGACTGAAGAAGTGCGTCCCCACGAACTGCTCGGGCCGCGAGGTGCTGGCCGCGATGGCGTCGATGTCGAGGCTCGAAGTGTTGGTGGCGAGAATCGCCTGCGGCGCGGCTACCTTATCGAGCCTGGCGAACAGCTCCTGCTTCACCTTCATGTCTTCGAACACCGCCTCGATGACGATGTCCGCATCCGCCAGCGCCTCGTACTCGGTGATGCCGCGAATCAGCGCGAGCGCCGCATCCGCCCGCTGCTGCGTCAGGCTGCCGCGCGCCACCGAGCCCTCATAGTTCTTGCGGATGAGAGTGAGCCCGCGCTCGAGCGCCTCGCGCGACAGCTCCAGCACCGCCACCGGGATACCGGCGTTGGCGAAGCTCATGGCAATGCCGCCACCCATGGTGCCGGCGCCGATGACCGCGGCGCGGCGGATGGGCAGCGCGCTGGCCTGCGCACCCAGGCCGGGAATCTTGCGCGCCTCGCGCTCGGCGAAAAAAACGTGCACCAGCGCCTTGTGCTGCGGGCTGTCGCGGCACTCGATGAAATACTCGCGTTCGCGGGCGAAAGCCGCCTCTTTCGGCAGCGTGCAGGCGGCTTCGATGCTGTCGATGATTCTCCACGGAGCCAGTTGCCCGCGCGCCTTCGGCTCGAGCCTGCGGCGAAACGCGGCGAACAGCTCCGGACTTGCGTCGCAGATGCGCTCGGTCACGTCACTCGTGATCTGCAGCGGCCGCCGCTCGGCGGCGGCCTGCCGGGCAAACGCGAGCGCCCCGTCAAGTGCCTGGTCCGCGAGCTCATCCAGGAGTCCCAGCTCGAGCGCGCGCGCTGCGGGGAGCTGTGCACCGGAGGTGATCACCTCGAGAGCGGCCTGCGCCCCGGCGAGGCGCGTGAAGCGCTGCGTACCGCCGGCGCCGGGTATTAACCCGAGCTTCACTTCCGGCAGCCCGACTTTCGCGCTCCGGGCGGCGACCCGCCAGTGGCAGGCGAGCGCGAGTTCGAAGCCACCGCCCAAAGCAACGCCGTCGATCGCGGCCACGATCGGCTTGGACGCCGTCTCCATCTGCGCCTGCACCTCGCGCGTGATGGGCGACTTCAGCACGAGGCCCGAGGCCATCTCATTGAGGTCCGCGCCGGCGGCGAACGTGCCGCCCGCTCCGGTCACGACGATGGCCTTCACTGCCGCATCGCTATCGCCGCGTTGCAGCCCCTGCATCAGACCCTCACGCACGGGGAGGCTCAGCGCATTCACCGGCGGATTGGCTATGGTCAGCACGGCGACCTCGCCTTCCAGGCGATAATTCACGGCGGGCACCTTAAGT
>DASWUP010000164.1:0-1978 GCA_036401635.1 Steroidobacteraceae bacterium | reverse complement strand
GGGCGCACACGCCCCGTGGGCAGTTGCCACAACTCCTTGTAGCCGAGCGCGAAAGTCTGCGGACAGTGTCCGTGTTCGAGACCGAACCTGGCGATGAGCGTTTTGGAGATCGAGCCGCGGGCTCCTTCGGCGAGCACCGTGAGCGGGGCGTGGATTTCCACACCAGGCGTGAAGCTGGGACCGGGCCTGCCGTTGCGGTCGAGGCCCATGTCGCCGATGCGCACGCCCTTGACGCCGCCCGCCTCATCGTAGAGCGCCGCGGCGGCGGCGAAGCCGGCAAAGACTTCCACGCCGAGCGCTTCGGCTTTTTGCGCGAGCCAGGCCGTCAACTGTCCGAGGGAGACGATGTAGTTGCCGTGGTTGTTGAACGGCGTCGAGTAAGTCATCGAGCGCGGCAACAGCCTCGTGAGCCAGTCCGGCACCGGCTTGAAGGAACTGCCACGCGTGAGAATGCGGAAGTCGTCCTCGGCGGCCGGCACTTTCATGCCGGGATATTCGCTCGTCCATTCCGGCAGTAGCTGCTCAAGGGGGTCAGGTTCGAGCACCGCACCCGACAGGGAATGGGCACCGACCGCGGAAGCCTTCTCCAGCACGCAGACTCTCGCGGCGGCGTTAAGCTGCTTCAGACGGATCGCGCACGCCAGGCCCGCGGGACCGGCGCCGACGATGAGGACGTCATACTGCATGACGTCGCGCTCGATCGCCTCTGTCGCGCTGCTCGCTTCCGCCACAGGTTGCCTATTTGGGCTGCATGCGGATCGCCCCATCCAGCCGGATGGTCTCGCCGTTCAGCATCGGAATCTCGAGCACGCACGCGACCAGCTGGGCGAACTCTTCCGGCCGGCCGAGCCGCGAGGGAAACGGGACCTGAGCTGCGAGCGAGTCCTGCACTTCCTGCGGCATGCCGTCCATCATCGGCGTATGGAAAATACCCGGGGCGATTGACACGCAACGGATGCCGAAGCGCGCCAGCTCGCGCGCAATCGGCAGCGTCATGCCGGCGACCGCCGCCTTGGTCGCAGCGTACGCGGCCTGGCCGATCTGACCTTCGAAGGCGGCCACCGATGAGGTATGGATCAGCAGGCCCCGCTCCCCATCGGGCCCCGCAGTGTTGTGCTGCATGAGGGCGGCGGCGGCCTTGTCGCACAGGAAGGTGCCAATCAGGTTGATGTGGATCACCTTGGTGAAAAACTCCCCCGCCATGGGACCGTTCTTGCCGAGCAGGCGCCCGGCACCGATCACTCCCGCGCAGTTCACCAACAGGTTCAGGCCCTGCAGATGCGACTGCGCGCCGTCCATGGCGGCGTTCACCTCAGCCTCGGAGGTGACGTCGCAGCGCAGGAAGCGCGCATTCGCGCCCAGTGCCGCCGCCGCGGCCCGGCCGGGGCCCTCCTGAACGTCGAGGATGACGACCTTGCCGCCGCGCTCGGCGATGTGGCGTGCGACCGCGTTGCCAAGGCCCGAGGCGCCGCCGGTGATCACGGCGCGAGCGTCCTGGATCTTCATCTGCCCCCCTCGTTAAGGCCGCCGCAGCTACATGACCTCGATCGCCAGAGCCACCGCCTCACCTCCGCCGATGCACAGTGAGGCGATGCCGCGCTTGCCACCGCGCCGGCGCAGAGTGTGCACCAGCGTGGTCAGGATGCGTGCGCCGGTCGCGCCGATCGGATGACCGAGCGCGCAGGCCCCGCCGCTGACATTCACACGCGCGTGATCGATGTCGATGTCGCGCATGGCGGCCATCGTGACCACGGCGAAAGCTTCGTTGATCTCGTACAGGTCCGCGTCATGCGGCTTCCAGCCGAGCTGTTTGAGCACCTTGCGGATCGCCCCGACGGGGGCCGTGGTGAACCATTCCGGTTCCTGGGCGTTGCTCGCGTAGGCCAGCACTCGCGCGAGCGGCTTCAGTCCCCGGGAAGCTGCCGTCTGGGCATTCATGAGCACGAGCGCCGCCGCTCCGTCGGCTATGGAGGAGGAG
>DASWUP010000163.1:0-29500 GCA_036401635.1 Steroidobacteraceae bacterium | reverse complement strand
TAGGGCGACATTTGGTTCCCACAAATTCGAGATGAGTGCTCGACTCTATGACATGCTCACCGACCTCGAAGGGGATGAATTCAAACCTTTCGAGGACTCTTTGGCCGAGTGGCCGATCATGCAACACGGATTTAGGGATCTGACAGCTGCGCATCCCGATAGCCGCTGGCTGCTGAATCGCTTCGCATACTTCGCCTGCATAGCCAATGATGCGAACGAATATCGCGCGTTGCGCGCTCGAATCGGTGCAGGTGTGTGGAAAAGCGCCTGGAAAGGCAAATACTCGATTCAAGCGTGTGACCAGTCAATGTTCATTCATTGAAAAGAGCGGCAGCTGCTTATCTCGCAGCGCACCTTTCACCGCGCCTTCCACGATGTAGGTCAGGGTGGCGATGCCCGAATGGGGGTGCAGGCCGCCGTTGAACGGCGTGCTGGCCGGGCAGCGATAGGCGTCGCGCTCGGGCACGTAGACGAAGTCACTTTTGTCGTAGCGCCCGTCGGCACGACTGTTGGAGGTCATGCACTTCGGCACGAGCGGCACGATGCCGGCATCGTCGCAGGCCTTGATCTGCTCGCCGCTGTAGTAGCCGCGGTCGGCGATCGCAGTGAGTTCGCGGGTGCCGAGCGCTTCGCGTGCTGCCTCGGCCATCTTGGCGAGCTGGTGCCGGTCCGAGCCGACGTTCGTGACCTCGTGCGTCACGATCAGGTGGTTCTTGGTATCGACCGCCGTCTGCACGTTGTAGCCGACGACGCCGGTGCCCTTGCCCTGGCTCGCCATCGAGCGCGCGTCTGGATCGGTCAGTGACACCTGGCCGTCGGGCGACGCCTCCATCCGCACCTTCAGTCCCTCGAGACGGCTCATCTCGTCTTTCAGCGTCGCGATTCGCTCCTTGAGGCGCGCTGTCTGCCGCGGGCTGCTAGGCGTTTCCTTACGATCCATGCGATCGAGTTGCTGCAGGTACTCGGCGATACTCTGCTCGATCAGCGCCATCCGCGTCTTCATCTTGCCGCTGGTGAAGTTCCGGTCGCGGTGATTCACCGCCTTGAACTTACTGCCATCGATCGCCACCGTCGCCTCCGTGAACAGCCCCCAACGGCGGCACAGCACGATGAACTCACGGCAGACGCTCTTAATCGCCGCCGCGCTGTGTGCGCGGAAGTCAGCCAGCGTCTTGAAGTCTGGTGCCAAGCGTCCCACTTGCCACATCAGCTCCAGGTTGCGACGCGCTTCCTGTTCCAGCCGGCGCGTCGACTGGATCCGGTTCAGATAGCCGTAGAGGTAAATCTTGAGCATCGTCGCCGGGTGGTAACCCGGCCGGCCCGTCGTGCTGGGATCGACACCGGAGAACCCGGCCTCCCGAGGTCCAGCTCCCCGACGAATGCGTCGATCACCCGGACCGCGTTCTCCTCGCAGACATACTCGTCGATGTGTTCTGGGACCAGCGTTCCCTGGGACCGGTCAGCCTCATCGATGAATCTGCTCATGCAGCATCCTCGACCGAGAAACATGGCCAGATTTTACGGCCTCAACGTGACTTGAAGGGTGTTTCGCTGCTTTTGCCGCGAAACTTGCACCGACATGCTTGCCTCGATCGCCGATGATTTGCGTCGAGCGCAATTAGTCATGACCCACATCCTGCAAGCGAGGTAGCAGCAACCGGCCGATATTCCAGAGCGGTGAATTTATTCCAGCGCGCGCGACTATTTGGGCTATTTGGGCGCGAACAAAGTTCTGATTTCTATGGTCTTAATGGTGGCCAGGGGCGGAATCGAACCACCGACACGCGGATTTTCAGTCCGCTGCTCTACCAACTGAGCTACCTGGCCGCCGGGGACCGAAGGGCGCGTATTAGACCGGCCCGCGCAAGGGCCGTCAAGCAACGATGGCTCTAACTCCTTGATTCCTTGAGCTCCTCCGTCGAGGTCGCGAGCGGTGAAGTTCTCCCGGGCGCGCCGTCGCAGATCCGCACTCACTCATGCGGGAGAGTTGCGTACCTGCCGGCGGACACGCGCCGCGCTCTCCTGATGATGCATGTCAGGACTGGGGCCTGAACACCAGAATGCCCCCTCGGCGCTCGCTCCCAGGGCGGCGAAGGATACACACACAACTAGGGAGGAGCCCATGCGCCATTCTCTTATATTGCTTGCCGCCGTCTCGACCACCGCATTGATACTGAGCGGCTGCGCTCGCAACGAGGCGGCCGAACCGAAAGCCGCGCCCCTGCCACAGGTGAGCGTGGCGCCCGTCATTTCGCGCAAGGTGACCGAGTTCGATGAATTCACCGGCCGCTTCGAGGCGGTGCAGCGCGTCGAGATCAGGCCGCGCGTCTCGGGCTACATCGCTTCCGTCAATTTCACGGAAGGCAGCGAAGTCAGGAAGGGTGACGTGCTGTTCGTGATCGACCCGCGCCCGTATGAGGCCGAGCGCGACAAAGCGCGTGCGCAACTCGCGCAGGCGCGCTCACAGCTCACTCTGGCGAAGTCCGAGCGCGATCGCGCCACCAGTCTCCTCGCCCAGCACGCCATCTCCCAGGAGGAATTCGACACCCGCACGGCGGGGCGTGAGCAGGCACAGGCCAACGTCGAGGCCGCACAGGCGGCGCTCGATGCCGCAGCTCTCAACCTCAGCTTCACGCGGGTGACGGCGCCTATCTCCGGGCGCATCAGCCGGGCTCTGGTCACCAGCGGCAACTTCGTCACCAATGGGCAGACGCCGCTCACGACGCTCGTATCACTTGACCCGATCTACGTAACGTTCGATGGCGACGAGCAGGAGTATCTGAAGTACAGCAAGCTCGCCCGCGACGGGACACAGGCCAGCTCTCGCGACGCGCACAACCCCGTGGTAGTGGGGCTTGCCGATGAGAACGATTACCCGCACCGGGGCGTCATGGTGTTCGTCGACAACGCGCTCGACCCGGCCACCGGCACCATCCGCAGTCGTGCGCTGCTCGACAACCACGATCGGCACTTTACCCCGGGCCTCTTCGCCCGCATAAAGCTGATGGGTAGCGGGCAACACGACGCCGTCCTCGTCAAGGACAGCGCGATCGGAACCGATCAGACCGTGCGCTACGTGCTGGTCGTGGGCGCCGGCAACAAGGTCGAGTACCGGCCGGTGCAACTGGGCCCCGTCATCGACGGGCTGCGCGTCGTGCAGTCGGGACTCGCGCCCGGCGAAACCATCGTCGTCAACGGCCTGCAGCGCGTGCGCCCGGGGGCGCAGGTTCAGCCGCAGCGCGTCGCCATGGGCGAGCAGCGAGCCGCGGAGGACGCAAACTTGCTGGCCCGCAATACCACCGACCGGGCTGCCGGCGGCAAGGCGCCCTGATGAAGCTCTCCAACTTCTTCATTGAGCGCCCGATCTTTGCCGGCGTCATCTCGGCGTTCATCACGATCGCCGGTCTCATCGCGCTCTTCAGACTGCCCATCAGCGAGTACCCGGAAGTGGTGCCGCCGTCGGTGGTCGTGCACGCATCCTACCCGGGCGCGAATCCCAAGGTCATCGCTGACACCGTAGCTGCGCCCCTCGAGCAGGCGATCGTCGGCGTCGAGGACATGCTCTATATGTCCTCGACCTCCACGATGGACGGGTCGTTGACGCTGACGGTGACGTTTCGCATCGGCGCAGATATCGATCGTGCCCAGGTGCAGGTGCAGAACCGTGTCTCCCAGGCCCTGCCCCGCCTACCTGTAGAAGTGCGAAATCTCGGTGTCAACACGGTCAAGGCCTCGTCCAATCTCACCCTGGTCGTCAACCTGACCTCGCCCAGCGGACGGTACGACTCGCTCTACCTGCGCAACTACGCGGTACTGAACATCAAGGACGTACTGGCACGCTTGCCGGGCATGGGCGACGTGCAGGTCTTCGGCGGTGGCGACTACTCGATGCGGGTCTGGCTCGATCCGCAGAAGCTTGCGGCGCGCAATCTGACCGCCGGCGATGTCGTGGCCGCAATCCGTGAGCAGAACGTCCAGGTTGCAGCCGGGCAGCTGGGTGCTCCGCCTTCGAACAACGTGGAATTTCAGATCGCGCTGAATGCCGCCGGGCGCCTCACCGACGAGCAGCAATTCCGCGACGTCATCATCAAGACGGGCGAGGACGGCCAGGTTGTCCGCCTCGGTGACATTGCGCGCGTCGAACTGGGCGCGCAGGCCTACGGCGTGCGCAGTCTCCTCGACAACAAACCCTCACTCGCGATTCCCGTATTCCAGTCCCCCGGAGCGAATGCTCTCGAGCTGTCCTCCAACGTACGCAAGACGATGGAAGAGCTGAAGAAGAACTTTCCGGAAGGCATGGACTACGGCATCCTTTATGACCCCACGCAGTTCGTGCGCCAGTCGATCGATGCGGTCCTGCATACGCTGCTGGAAGCCATTGCGCTGGTGGTGCTGGTGGTCATCCTGTTCTTGCAGACCTGGCGCGCCTCACTCATTCCCCTGATCGCGGTTCCCGTGTCGGTGATCGGCACCTTCGCGGTGCTGCTGGGGTTCGGTTTCTCGATCAACACCCTGTCGCTGTTCGGGCTGGTGCTCGCCATCGGCATCGTCGTGGATGACGCCATCGTGGTCGTGGAGAACGTCGAGCGCCACATCGCCGAGGGCCTCTCGCCACTCGAAGCCACGAAGCGCGCGATGAGCGAGGTGAGCCGTCCGATCATCGCCATCACGCTGGTTCTTTGCGCGGTGTTCGGGCCGGTGGCGTTCGTCCCCGGTCTCACCGGGGAGTTCTATCGCCAGTTCGCGCTTACCATCGCCATCTCCACGGTGATCTCGGCATTCAACTCGCTCACCCTCTCACCCGCGCTCGCGGCGGTGCTGCTCAAGCCCCATGGCGCTAAGCCGGATGGCCTCTCGCGGGTGATGAATAGCCTCCTCGGCCGATTTTTCAAGCGCTTCAATGGGGGGTTCGCCCGGGCAGGCGACAACTATTCCCGCGCGCTGTCCATCACGATGAGACATGGCGGCATCGCGCTGGCGGTTTACGGCGGGCTCATCGTCCTGACCCGGTTCGGTTTCAATGCCGTACCCGGTGGCTTCATCCCGGATATGGACAAGCAGTACCTCGTCGCGGTCGCGCAACTGCCGCCGGCTGCCTCTCTCGACCGCACCGAGGCCGTCACGCGGCGGATCGCCGAGATTGGACTCAAGCAGCCCGGTGTTGCCCACGCAGTTGAGTTCGCGGGCATGTCCGTCAACGGATTCACCCAGAGCTCGAGCGCCGGACTCATCTTCTTCCCGTTGGAGGACTTCCCGCAACGCAACTCGCGGCAATTGTCGGGCCGCGCGATCGCCGCGGCTCTTAACGCCAAGATGGCCTCTATCCAGGACGCATTCGTCATGGTCGTCACGCCGCCGCCGGTGATCGGGCTGGGAACGCTCGGCGGATTCAAGCTGCAGGTGGAGGATCGCGCGGATGCGGGCCCCGAGGCGCTGTTTGCCGCGCTATCGGAAGTCCTCGGCAAGGCAAACAAAGACCCGGCCCTCGGCGGCGCGTTCAGCACCTACCAGATCAACGTCCCGCAGCTAAACATCGACGTCGATCGCGTCAAGGTGAAGCGCGAAAACGTGAAGCTCTCGGACGTGTTCGAGACGCTGCAGGTGTATCTCGGCTCACTCTACGTCAATGACTTCAACCGCTTTGGGCGCACCTACCAGGTGGTGGCACAGGCCGACGCCCCGTTTCGCTCGCAGCTCGATGACGTCATGCCGCTGAAAACGCGTAACGCGAGCGGTGCGATGGTGCCACTTGGCTCGGTAATCAACGTCTCGCGCTCCTTCGGCCCCGATGTCGTGCAGCGCTACAACGCCTATCGCGCGGCGGACATCAACGGTGGCCCCGCACCGGGCTTGAGCTCGGGGCAGGCGCAGGGGGCGATGTCGAAGATCCTGGACCAGACACTGCCGCGCGGCATGTCCTACGAGTGGACCGACCTCGCCTACCAGCAGCTCATCTCGGGCAACGCGGGGATACTGGTGTTCCCGCTGTGCGTGCTGTTCGTATTCCTGGTGCTCGCCGCACAGTATGAAAGCCTGAGCCTGCCGCTGGCGATCGTTCTCATCGTGCCGATGTGCCTGCTGCCGGCGGTTACGGCGGTGCGGCTCGACCATGGCGACAACAACATCTTCATGCAGATCGGGCTGCTGGTGCTCGTCGGCCTCGCCTGCAAGAACGCAATCCTGATCGTGGAGTTCGCGAAGCATCTGCAGGAGGAGCGAGGCCATGACGCGAAATCGGCCGTGCTCGAGGCCGCGCACCTGCGGCTGCGCCCCATCCTGATGACCTCGATGGCCTTCATCATGGGCGTCGTGCCGCTGATGATCGCCTCCGGCGCCGGAGCAGAGGTGCGGCACGCACTGGGCGTTACGGTGTTTGCCGGCATGCTGGGCGTGACGATCTTTGGCCTGCTGCTGACGCCGGTGTTCTACGTCCTGGTACGACGCGCCGCGGCACGCCGCACGGCATCCGACGCCACACCTCAGCTGCCCGCCCCGGAGTCCACCACATGAGTAACCTCAAGCTCCTG
Source organism: Steroidobacteraceae bacterium (assembly GCA_036401635.1). Lineage (GTDB taxonomy): Bacteria > Pseudomonadota > Gammaproteobacteria > Steroidobacterales > Steroidobacteraceae > 13-2-20CM-66-19. Next base: position 22,973 of record DASWUP010000163.1, on the reverse strand, counting down.
CGCGCGCTCGTGATCCTCATCGGCGCGGCGCTCGCCGGCTGCGCCGTGGGACCGAACTACGTCAAGCCCGACACCAAGGTCACACCCCAGTTCGAAGGCGCCAGGGACGGCGTCTACTCCAGCGCGGACACCCAGGCGAAGTTCTGGACGCAGTTCGGTGATGACACACTGAACCGGCTCGTCGATGAAGCGCTCGATGCGAATCACGACCTGCGCATTGCCCTGGGCAGACTCCTCGAGGCCCGCGCGCTGCGCCGCGAGAGTGAGTTTGATCTCGCGCCGAGGGTGACCGCTGCAGGCGGCTACACCAGGGAGCGATTCCCCGGGGTCAGCAGTCCGACCGGCGCGCCGCTCGAGGGGCACTTCTATCAGGCGGGCTTCGATGCGTTCTGGGAGCTGGACTTCTTCGGCCGCGTGCGCCGGGGTGTCGAGGCGCGGCATGCGGAGGTCGAGGGCGCCGAGGCCACCTTGCGTGATGCCCAGGTGTCGGTCACCGCGGAGGTCGCGCGCACCTACTTTGAACTGCGCGGCGGGCAGACGCAGCTCGCCGTCGCGCGGCGCAACGTCGACAACCAGCGTGAGACGCTCAGGCTCACCCAGGCGCGACTGGATGCCGGCCGCGGCACGGAACTCGACACCGCGCGCGCCGGGTCGCAGCTTTCCACCACGCTCGCCACCATCGGACCGCTCGAGGCACAGATCGCGCGCTCCATTCACCGCCTGGCGGTCCTCACCGGACGCGAGCCCAACGCGCTCAATGAGCTGTTGGGTGCGCCGCACGAGCTGCCCGAGCTCCCGCGCATCACCGCCGCGGGAGACCCCGCGGGGCTCCTGCGCCGCCGGCCTGACATCCGCATCGCCGAGCGCGGGCTCGCCGCCTCCACCGCGCGCGTCGGGGTCGCGATCGGGGACCTCTTCCCCAAAGTGACCTTCACGGGCAGTTTCAGTTACGCCGGCACGCAACCCGGCTCGCTCGGCGAGGCCTCCAGCCGCGGGTACGTGATCGGGCCGGCGATCTCCTGGGCGGCGTTTGATCTGGGGCGGGTGCGGGCGCAGATTGCCGGCAGCCGCGCGCGCGCGGACGTGGCGCTTGCCGGTTACGAGCAGACCGTGCTGCGGGCGCTGGAAGAGACCGAGAATGCGCTGGTGACGCATGCCCGTACGCGTGGCAGCCTGGAAAACGCCTCCGATGCGGCCCGGGAGAGCCTGAAGGCTGCGCGTATCGCACGCACCCGCTTCGAGGGAGGCACTGCGGACTTTCTCGAGGTGCTCGATGCCGAGCGCACCCAGCTGGCGGCCGAAGATCGCCTCGCGCAGTCCCGCACGGATGCGGCGACTACGCTGATTGCCGTATACAAGGCCCTGGGCGGGGGTTGGGAAATGGCGCCCCTGCCGCGCTACCTGAGCCAATCCGGTGGCTAAGCCGTTGATTCACGGGCGCGGACAAGCTTTTATGTGGCCTGAAGCAGTGGAGAAGGTGCCGAACCCAGGCAGCCGGGGGGACTCCGCTCCGCTCCCTCTTAAGATAGAGACCCCACGCCGCAAGGGGAGATCCGGTCCTGGGCGCGCTAGACTTTCCGATCTGCTATTGGAAACGCTGCGAGTACCGCCCGATATGAATGCCAATGTGGCCCTGCTGGATCTGGACGCCGAAGCCGCCCCCTGCGCGGAAAAGCTCACCGAGGTCAACGAGTCCCTGCAGGCGCGCGAGCGGCTGCTCACCGCCACCGCCCGGGCCAGCCGGCTGCTGCTCGAAGCTGCGGACGTGCGCGGCGCCATCCCGGGAGTGCTCGGACTCATCGGTGAGGCCGCCCATGTCGATCGCGTGAGCGTGCTGGAGGCACGCGTCGGTCCCATGGGCGAGCCGCTGCTCGTCATAGCGAGCGAGTGGACGGCGGAAGGGGTGACGCCGTACCTGCATGAGGCGAGCAGTTTCTCCTGCGACGAGCGCAACTTCTCCGACGTGTGCGCGGAGCTGCGCGCCGGGCGCAGCGTCTGCCTGAGTCCGAGTGAGATCGCGGCAGAGCACAGCTCACCGGGCATCGAGGGCGTCGGCACCCGGACAAAGGCGATCGTGCCCATCTTCGTCGCCGGCGAATTCATCGGCGTCGTGGGTTTCGACAACACGCGCAAGCACCGCGCCATCGATGCCTCGGAGCTGGCCGCGCTCGAGACCGCCGCCGGCGTGATCGGAGCTGCGCTGCACCGCGAGCGCCTCGTCGATGACGTGCGCCGCGAACGCGAGCGCACCTCCGAAGAGCGCGTCGCCGAGCTCGCCAAGGCGAACGCCGTGATCCGCGGCAACCTCGAGCGCCTCGCCGGCCAGACCGACCTGCACAGCTTCATGGGTCACATGCTGCTCGAGGCGACGCGCCAGTTTGACGCCGTCTCCGGTGCGGTGATCGTGTTGAAGGATTCGCTGCAGGAATGGCGCATCGTCGCGCACGTGCGCGAGGGGCAGCTCGCGCAGCCCTCGTTCGCCACCAGCGTGCCGGTGAACGGCTCGGCTTTCACCGCCCGGTTCGCCGATCTGCGCGAGCCCCTTTATGTCAGCCTCGAAAGCCACGACCCCGAGATCTGGCCGGGTGTGCTCGCCTTTTATCGCCGTGAGAGCGCCGTCGGCAGCGTGATCTACCCGCTGGTGTTCGGCGCGCGCAGCGTCGGCTTTCTGGTTCTGACTTTTCAGCGCAATGCCGAAGACGTGCAGCGCAGCGGGCTGCTGGTGGCGTTGGCGCAGCAGGCGACGCTCGCCGTGCAGCTGACGCGCTTCGCCTATTCCGCCAAGGAAGCCGCCGTGCTCATGGAACGTACGCGCATCGGGCAGGAGATTCACGATGGGCTGGCGCAGGCGTTCACCGGCATCCTGCTGCAGCTCGGTGCGGTGGAAGAGTTCCCCCCCTGCAGGAAGCGCGGCTCGGAGCTCGCCGTGACCTTATCGCGCATCCGGGAGCTCGCGCGCGACGGGCTGGCGGAAGCGCGCCGCTCGGTGATGGCGCTGCGCCTGGATCAGACACGGCGCGCGGGATTGGATCTCGCGCTGCGGCAACTCGCCGACCGCTCCACCGTGACCGGCGGAGTCACCTGCACATTTGAAGGCGCAGGGATTGCGACCGGGCTGCGTCCGGAGCACGAGCACGAGCTGCTGCGCATCGCGCAGGAGGCGGTGAGCAACGCGGTGCGCCACGCGCACCCGCACCACGTGAGCATCACCATGACCGATGAGCCCGCGCACTGGGAGCTCGCGGTCGCGGACGACGGGGTGGGCATGGAGCAGCGGCCCGACGTGTACGCGCGCGAGGGTTTTGGACTCTCCAGCATGCGCCAGCGCGCCGGAGCGATCGGCGGGGAGTGGCACATCGAGAGCCAGCCGGGCGCCGGCACGCGAGTGAGTGTGCGGATGCTCAAGCGAGCGTCCTAAGTGGCAGCAGTCATGAAGCCCAAGATCCGCGTCGTGCTCGCCGATGATCATCCGGTGGTGCGCGACGGCCTGGCTGCCATGGTAAATCAGCAGGCTGACATGGAAGTGGTCGCGGAAGCGGGCGATGGCGATGAGGCGATCGCACTCTACGAGCGCCATCGTCCCGATGTGATGGTCCTGGATCTGCGCATGCCCAAGCGTGACGGCGTGGCCGTGGTGCAGCGCGTGCTCGAGATCAATCCCAAGGCCTGCATCCTCATCATGACCACCTACGATGGCGATGAGGACATTTTTCAGTGCCTCTCCCAGGGCGCCAAGGGATACCTGCTGAAGGACGCGCCGCGGCAGGAAATCCTTACCGCGATCCGCGCAGTCAGTGAGGACCGTCCCTATACCTCATCCGCGGTGGCCGCCAAGGCGCTGCAGCGCATGGCCAAGCCGAGCCTCACGCAGCGCGAGCTCAGCGTGTTGCAGCTCGTGGCACAGGGCCGCAGCAACAAGGATATTGCGCGGCGGCTGTCCATCACCGAAGGCACCGCCAAGACGCACGTGAAGGCCATTCTCACCAAGCTCGATGCCATCAGCCGCACCGAAGCGGTCGCGGTGGCGCACAAGCGCGGCCTGATCCATCTGTGAGAACCTAGCCCTTGGTGGGCGGCTTATAGCCTTCGGGCGCCTGCGAGCCGGGTCCGAAGAAGAATTTCTCCATTTCGGTCTCCAGGAACTTGCGCGCCTTGGGCTCAATCGGCGTCAGACGATACTCGTTGATGAGCATGGTCTGGTGCTGCAGCCAGCGTCCCCAGGCTTCCCGGGAAACGCTCTCGTAGATGCGCCGGCCGAGCTCGCCCGGGTAAGGGGCCCGCTCGAGTCCTAAGGCCTCGTGCTTCAACAGAACACACTGCACCATGCGTGACACGCCAAACCTCCCGCCGCTTACTCGCCGCCCAAAGCCGTGCGGGCATCGAACAGGGACTCGCTCGCCAGGCGCGACAGCAGCGCCGTGATGGGAGCGGGCAGGCCGATGCGGGCCGGTGCGCGGATGTTATACCAAAGGCTCGCTCCCTCCTCCATGACGGCGGCTTCGCCCCAGCAGCGCACCAGGAGCGGCGTGATGAGCAGATCGAAGTGCGTGAACGCATGTTCGACCGGGCCTAAGGGTTGCGGCTCGATGGCCGCCGCGCCGAGGCCTGCGCGCACGAATGCGCCCGCCGCGGTGGCGGTTGCAAACTCCGGCAGGCACCACAGGCCTCCCCATACCCCGCTCTCGGGCCGGCGTTCGAGCAGGACGCTGCCGTCATCCCGCAGCGCCACCACCATGAACACGCGGCGCAGGCGCCGCGCACGCGTTACCCGCGGGGCCGGCAGCTCGTGCTGACGGCCGGTGCGCCGGGCGATGCACCTTTGTGACAGCGGGCAGTGGCTGCACAGGGGCTTGCGCCGCACGCACACCGTGGCGCCGAGATCCATGATCGCCTGGGTGTACTCACGGACCTCGCTCGGTGGCGTACAACGCTCTGAGAGCTGCCAGAGCCGCTGCGCCAGCGTGCGGTTCGCGGAGTTTCCGGCCACGCCGAAGTAACGCGCCAGCACGCGCCGCACGTTGCCATCGAGAATCGGGAAGCGCTCACCAAGGGCGAGCGCCAGAATCGCGCCAGCGGTCGAGCGGCCGATGCCGGGCAGGGCCGCGAGCTCTGCGAACTTTTCGGGTACCACCCCGCCGTGCTCCTCCCGGATGCGCACCGCGGCGCGATGCAGGTTGCGGGCCCGCGCGTAGTAGCCCAGCCCAGACCACAGATGCAGGACCTCATCTACCGGCGCAGCGGCGAGTGAGTGCACGTCGGGGAAGCGCTCCAGGAAGCGCTGGTAGTAGGGCACGACGGTCGTCACCTGCGTCTGCTGCAGCATGATCTCCGACACCCACACGCGGTAGGGCGTGCGGCCCTGCTGCCAGGGAAGGTGATGCCGTCCCTCACGGGCGTGCCACTCAAGCAGCGCGGAAGCGATCGGCGAGGCGGTGACGGGCACCCGCTGATTCTAGCGGCATCGCGGGGTGCGCACCGCGCGCGACCCCGCGCCTGAAGGTCGCGTCAGCGCGCTAACGGCCTGCCGTCGGGCGCGTTGAGCTCATTTGCGGTCGCACAGCTGCACATCCCCGCTCATGGTTTTCAGGTGCACGTGGCCCGCGCCATCGCCACGGGTGCCCTGCAGCGTGTGACCCGGCATGCGGCTACGCTCGGTGTGCGCCTCGTCGAAGCAGTTGGTGATGTCGCCGCTGAAGGTCGAGACTTCGTAGGCGTAGCCAGCCTCGGCGCTCGCGCGCACCTTGAGCTCCCCGCTCACGGACGTCGCATCGAAGTCCGCGCCGCGCGTGAGCTTGCCCTCGAAGTGCAAGTCGCCCGAGGTGCTGCGCACGCGCACCGAGCGCGCGCTGTCCAGCGACACCACCAGCGTCCCGCTCACAGTGCCTGCCTCCAGATCCCCGGCCCCGTGCTCCAGGTGCACATCCCCGCTCACCGTGCTCACGTGCAGCCGCGCCGGCTGGCCGTGACCCTTGAGTTTGACGTTGCCGCTGACGGTCTTCAGTTCCAGGTCGGACCCGGCGAGCTCCGCGGTGACATCACCGCTCACGGCATTCAGCCGCTGCACGCCCAGCACTCCCGCCGTGACCACATCGGCGCTGACCGCCGAGACGGTCAGCTCGCTGTCCTTCGGCACCTGCACCTGCAAATGGGCGTCGCCGTGGCGGACTGAGTGATGCGGCAGCACCACCTTGATGCTGGTGCGCCCGTGATCGGAGTTCACATCCACGCTCTCGACGCCCTCGTCCAGGTCGGCGCGCACGCTGACTTCGGGACGATCCCAGCCGCGCACCTCGATGCTGCCGCTGACGTTGGAGATGTCCACAACGCCGCGAGCCTCCGCGGGCACCTTGCGCTCGAAGGTTTTGTCGCTTGCGGTGCAGACCGCCACGCTCGCAAACAGCACGAGCATCGCTGCCCCCGCCCTGGAAACGCCACGCATGTTCAGATCCCCTTGCCAGCGCTGCTGGCTTGTTGCACGTCTGTGAGGACGCGCATCTCATCCTGGTAAGTGTTGACCAGCAGCTCCTGCAGCAGCGCATTGCCCGGGTCCTTGCCGAGCTCGCTCTCCAGATCCTGCTTGGCACGGCGAATGGCCGCCAGACTCGTCATGACCTTGTCGCGCGCCGCAGGGGGCAACGCCGCGAGCTGCGCCTGCTGCGATTGCATGAGCGCCGCACGTTGGCGCTGGTAGCGCGGGTCGGAAACGTACGCCGCATCGAGTAGCGTCGGCGCGGCAGCGGTCGCCGGGGCACCCGCCACCGGGCGGGTCGCCGGCAGCAGACTACGGCCGATCCACACGCCCACCGCGACACTCGCCACCATGGCGGCCGCCGCGAGCCAGCGCGGCGCCACGGTGCGCCGCCGCGCGGGGCGCTCCTGCGCAGCGCTTGCCGCGGGTGTCACTCTGCGCTCCTCGTCGATACGCGCCTCGATCTGCGGCCACAGATCGCGTGAGGGCTCGATCGCCCCCGACAGCTCGCGCAGCGAGCTCACTTTGCGTTCATCACGGCCGCGGGTGCCGCTCATGTCAGAGTACCTCCACATTGAGTCTCTCGCGCAACAGCTTCCGCGCCCGGTGCAACTGGGCCTTGCACGTGCCCTCCGCTACACCCAGCATCTGGGCCGCCTCCCCGTGCGAGTAACCATACAGCGCGTGCAGCACCAGCGCATCGCGCGCGCCCTCGGGCAAGGCGCCGATCGCGGCCTCGATCTCCTGCACTTCCACCGGCGTCTCGAGTGTCCATTCGCCCGCGACCCCCGCGCCCTCCTCATCCTCGAGCATAGGTTCCACGGGCGATGCCTTGCGGCGTTTCGCGAGGCTCACGTTGATCGCGATCCGGTGCAGCCAGGTCGAAAGCGAGCTGCGCGTCTCGAACCTCGGCAGCGCCCGCCACGCGTTGATGAAGGTCTCCTGCGTACAATCCTCCGCCAGGTGCGCATCCCGGGTCATTCGCAGGCACAGGCCGTACACCCGGCCGACGTGCTCGCGATACAGTCTTTCAAAGGCGCGCGTGTCGCCGCTGCAGGCACGCTGAACGAGCCCCGCCTCCCAATCAATTCGCGTGTCCTCGGCCTGCGCCTGTGTCATCTGTTCATTAGAGAACGAGTCTGCGGTCCACGTTTAAACGCGCTTAAAGGCATATAGGCGTTTAAATGCAGAAGTCGCTGATCGGCAACACTTTTTGCCGGAACTTGGGCGCAGGCAGCACACTCCCATCCTATGTACTGAATGAACCGGGATGGGGAGGGCACCGTGGGAACATACAAGGGGTTGTGGCGCCTGTGGCAGCCACCCGAAAGCCTCGAGGCGATCGCCGCCGTCATGGGTGAGCACTGGCGCGCCGCTACCTGCCACCCGGAGCAGCTGTTCTGGGCAACACCCGTGAGCTGGCTGACGGTGCGGGCCCGCGCCCAGCGCGTACCCGCTGATCACCATTTCACGAGCGGTGGCAGGCTCATCAGGTAGGCGTCCGGGTCCGCATCGGTACTGAAGCCGAACTTCGTGCCGCGGTCATACACCAGATTGAATTCGACATAGCGCCCGCGCTTCAGCAGCAGGCGCTCACGCGCCGCCTCGTCAAAGGGCGTGTCCTTGCGCCGCGCGACGATCAGCGGATAGACCGTGAGCAACGCCTCCCCCACCGAGCGCACGAATGCAAAGTCGGCGGCCGCGTCGGTGCTGGCAAGATCGTCGAAGAAAATCCCGCCTACGCCGCGGGGCTCCTGGCGATGCGGCAGATAAAAGTACCGATCGCACCACGCCTTGAACTCCTGATACGACTGCGGCCGATACCCCTCGCACGCGCGCCGCAGCGCGCCGTGAAACGCCTCGGTGTCTTCGCTGAACGGAAAGGTCGGCGTGAGGTCCGAGCCGCCGCCGAACCAGGCGCGGCTGGTGCACAGATAGCGCAGATTCAGGTGCACCGCCGGCACGTAGGGATTCATCATGTGGGCGACGAGTGAGATCCCGCAGGCGACGAAGCGGCCATCGGAGGCCTCCGCCCCCACCACCTGACCACGCGCCTCCGGCGCGAGCACGCCCCAGACGTGGCTGACATTGACGCCCACCTTCTCGAACACCGCGCCGCGCATCAGGCGCGACTCGCCGCCGCCTTGCAGCCGGTGACCTTCCGGCTTCGTCCAGCTGCGCGCCTCGAACCGGCTCACCGGCTCGAACGCCTCGAAAGCGGCACATAGCCTTGCCTGCAGGTCGCGGAAGTAGGTCGTTGCGGTGGCAGCAAAATCGCTAGCGCCGCTCATGCACGTAATCCACCAGGCGCGCGACGGCCTCGGGGTCGGTGTCGGGCCAGATGCCGTGCCCGAGGTTGAAAATGTGTCCGGGCGCAGAGCCGGCTTCCTCGAGCACCGCATCGACGTGCCGGCGCAGCTCGGCCGGTGGAGCAAACAGCGCGGCCGGATCGAGATTGCCCTGTACGGCCTTGCCGGGCCCCAGGGTGCGGCGTACCTCCGACAGACCCGAACGCCAGTCGACGCCAATCACGTCCACATCGAGCTGCGCTAGCGCGGGCATCAGGGCCGAGCCCTGATTCGCGTAATAGATGAGAGGGACCCCGGCGCGCCGCAGGGCCGCGGCCGTGCGGCGCACGGCCGGCAACGCAAACTGCGTGAACTCGCGCAACCCGAGCAGCCCCGCCCACGACTCGAACAGCATGAGCGCCTGAGCCCCCGCGGCCGCCTGCGCCGCGAGATACTCGGCCATGGCGTCGGCGAGCCGCTCGAGGAGGCGCCGCGCGGAATCCGGCTGCTCGTACAGGAAGATGCGCGCCGCCGCAAACTCCTTCGAGGGCCTGCCGCACACGAGGTAGCACAGGAGCGTGAACGGTGCACCGGCGAAGCCGATGAGCGGCGCAGCGCGCGGAACGTTGGCGCGCACCAGCCGGATCGTCTCCAGCACGAACGGCACGTCACGCTCGGGCACGAGCGCGGGCAGCGCATCGATCTGCGCATCGGTGTGGATGCGTTCGCGCACCACCGGTCCGGGCTCGAAGGCGAGATCCACTCCCATGCCCTGAAGCGGTGTCATGATGTCGCTGAAAAGGATTGCGGCATCGAGCTCGAAGCGCCGCATGGGCTGCAGGGTCACTTCCGCGGCGAGTTCGGGTGTGCGTGTGAGCGCCTCGAAGGCCACTTTGGCGCGCAGTGCGCGGTACTCGGGCAGGTAGCGCCCGGCCTGGCGCATGATCCAGATCGGACGGTGCGGGACGACTTGCCGGCGGCAGGCGCTAAGAAACGCCGCCGTCTCGGCGCGCGCGTCCGTCGCGCCACTGCCCGGTGCCGGCACGCCCGGCACGCTCATGCGCCCAGCCATCGGGCCACCTCGGGTGCGAAGTAGCTGATGATCAGATCCGCGCCCGCGCGCCGAATCCCGGTGAGGGTCTCGAGCACCGCGGCGCGCTCATCGATCCAGCCGCGCGCGGCGGCGGCCTTGATGAGACTGAACTCCCCGGACACCTGGTAAGCAACCACCGGCACCCGCACGGCGTCGCGCACCTGGCGAATGACATCAAGATAGGGTCCGGCGGGCTTCACCATCACGAGGTCCGCGCCTTCACCGACGTCCAGCAGCACCTCGCGCAACGCCTCGCGCGCATTGGCTGGATCCATCTGGTAGGAGCGCCGATCGCCGAACGCGGGCGCCGACTCCGCCGCCTCGCGGAACGGGCCGTAGAAGGAGGAGGCATACTTGGCGGCGTACGCGACGATCGGTGTCGTACCGAGGCCCTCTTGATCGAGCAGCGCGCGGATCGCCGCCACGCGCCCGTCCATCATGTCGGAAGGTGCCACCGCATCGGCTCCGGCGCGGGCGTAGTTCAACGCCACTTGCGCCAGGGTTTGAATCGAGGAATCGTTATCGATGGCGCCGCGCGGCAGCACGTGGCCGCAATGCCCGTGATCGGTGGCCCCGCACAGACATACGTCCGCCCACACCAGCAGCTGCGGGCAGGCCTCCTTGATCGCGGCGATCGCCTGCGCGGCGAGCCCCTTGGGATCCGTCGCGCTGCTCGCCTTTGAGTCCTTGTGCGCCGGAGCGGCGAACAGCAGCACCGCGGGAACGCCCGCCGCGGCCGCCGCCTTCGCGTCCTTCACCGCCTCGTCCACCGACAGCTGACAGATCCCGGGCATGCTCTCGACCGCATGGCGCACGGCGCGCCCGGGAACGACAAACAACGGGTAGATGAGCACATCGGGCGTGAGGCGCGTCTCGCGCACCATGCGGCGCCAGGCATCCGACTGCCGTGTGCGTCGCGGTCTTTCTTGAGGGAATCCCATCAGTATTACGCTCTTGTTTGCAACAAGCGAAGAGTGGTGAGCGCCAGTCCGTGCAAGGTAGCCGATTCGGCCACGACTGCCGTGTGGCCGCGCGCGCGCAGCTCGCGCGCGGTCGTGCGCCCGATGGCCACCGCCGCGGCGCCCGACAACAAGCGTTGAAAGTCCTGGTCGCCCAGCGCGCGCGCCAGCTCCGTCACGGCCGAGGGGCTGGCAAAGGTCACCGCGCCAATCGCGCCGCGCGCGATCCAGGCGCGACAGTCCGCCACATCGAGCGCCGCGCCGCTGGTCACGTAGACCTCGACCTGCGTGACCTGCGCCCCCAACTGCGTAAGCCCGGCGGCGATGGTCGGCAAGGCGCGCGAGCTGGCCGGATACAGAATCTTCACCCCGGCATCGCGCGGCGACCACTGCGCGGCGAAGGCCGCAATCAGCCCCGCGGCGCTCGCCTCATCGGGCACGAGCTCCACCGGCCAGCCCCGCTGGCGCAGCACCTGCGCGGTCGCGTTGCCGACCGCCGCGATGCGCACAGCGGCGGGCGCGGCGGGCAGCCGCTCGAGCACCGCGGCGACCGCATGACGGCTGGCAAATACGATCCAGCCGAAGGAGCTGACTGCCGCGAGTGCGGCCGTCAGGGGACCTAAGTCCGCGCTGCTGACGCTCACCGCCGGCCATAACAGCGCGCGCAACCCGAGGCTGCGCAGCTCGCGGCTCAAGGGGCCGTCGCTCGTTTCGGCGCGCGTGACCACGACCGGCTTGGTTTGCGCTTCCGTGTTCATGGCTCCTCCACCGCGAGCGCCTGGCGCTCGCGCGCGATCAACTCGGCGGCACCGCGCGCCAGCAGCTCATCTGCGATGCGCTCACCGAGCGCGACCGCCTCCGCCACCGTCAGCTGCGCTGCGGAGGTGGCGGACGCCACACCCCGAGCACTCAGCAGTTGCGAGCCATCAAGCGCGCACACGCTCGCAAACAACTCCAGCGTGGGCCCATCAAGGGTCGCCAGCGCACCGAGCGGCACCTGGCAGCCGCCTTCGATGCGCTTGAGCAGCGCGCGCTCCGCACTCGTGGCGAGGCGCGCGGCGCGATCATCAAGCGGTGTCAGCCAGCGCAGCGTCGCCTCATCCCCGGTGCGCGCACACACACCGATCACCCCCTGCGACACCGCCGGCGGGAATTCCGCGGGCGCGAGGTAGGCCGTGACGTGTTGCTGCAAGTCGAGCCGCGTGAGCCCTGCGGCGGCGAGAATGATGGCGTCGTAGTCGCCGCGCTGCAGACGCTGGATGCGTGTGGGCACGTTGCCGCGCAGCTCCACCGGCACCGCATCCGGGCGTGCGCGCGCCAGGAAGGCGCGACGCCTGAGGCTGCTGGTGCCAATGCGCGCGCCGCGCCGCAGTGCCGCCAGAACCGCGCCGCTCTTGCTCACGAGCGCATCGCGGGGATCCGCCCGCAGCAGCGTCGCGGCAAGCTCCACGCCCGGCTCGATCTGGGTGGCGAGGTCCTTCAAACTGTGTACCGCGATGTCGACCGTGCCGGAAATCAGTGCACGGTCGATCTCCTTGGTAAAAAATGCACGTCCTCCGACCTGCCACAGCGGCACATCGCTGTGCACGTCGCCTTCGGTCTTGATGTGCACCAGCTCCACGGGTGGTGCTCCGGGCTGCGCGCGCAATAGACTCTCGACGTGGCGCGCCTGCCACAGCGCAAGCGCCGATGCGCGCGTGCCGATGCGCAGCGCCCGCGGCGCGCTCACGGCTCGCCCTCCGTCAGGAAGCGGTAACCGACGCCCCAGACGGTGAGGAAGTGGCGCGGGTTGGCGGGATCTTTCTCGAAGCGCTTGCGCAGCCGCAGAATGAAGTTGTCCACGGTGCGGGTCGAGGGGAACACGTCATAACCCCAGACGCGCTCGAGCAGATCCTCGCGCGAGACGATCTCGCCGGCGTGCTCGGCGAGCACCTTGAGAATCATCGCCTCCTTCTCGGTGAGCTCTTGCGCCTCGCCGTTCCAGGCGCGGGCGCGGAAGGCGCGGAAGTCCACTTCGTTGCCGCCGAAGCGCAGTACCGCGGTAGCCGCGGTGGCCGAGGCGCTGCGGTACCAGTCCCAGCGCCGCAGGATCGCGCGCACACGCAGCAGGAACTCCTGCAGATGAAAGGGCTTGGCGAGGTAGTCATCGCCGCCGGATTCCAGGCCCTGGACGCGATCCACCGGATCTCCGCGCGCGGTGAGAAACAGCACCGGTGTGTTGTTGCCCTGCTCGCGCAGGGTGCGGCACATGGCAAAGCCGTCGATACCCGGCAACATCACATCGAGCACGATGAGCGCACAGACCTCTTTTTGCAGCCAGGCGAGCGCCTGCTCGCCGTCGCCCGCGGTGCTTACCTCATAGCCTTCGGCGCGCAGATTCTCCAGCACGCCCGCAGCGAGGTGCGGATCGTCCTCCACCACCAGCACCCGCGCCAGTGCCGGGGTCGCGCTCATGTGCCCTGCCCCTGCGCCGCCGGCCAGGTCAGCACAAAACGCGCGCCCTGCCCCACGCCATCGCTGTGCGCACTGACCCGCCCCTGCGCCAGCTGCATCAGGCGCTGCACGATGAACAGTCCCAGGCCGGTACCGTAATGGGCGCTGCCGCCACCGGGATGCAGACGCGAGAACCTCTGGAACAGCCGCGCGCCGTCCGCGGGGCGAAAGCCCACGCCGCTGTCGCGCACCGACAGCTCCACTTCGCCGTTCTCGGCGCGCGCACTGAGCGCGATGCTGCCGCCGCCGAGCGGCGTCACGGCGGCGAGCGCGTTCTCCAGGATGTTGCGCACCACCACATCGAGCGCCAGCGGGTCGCTCAGAACGTACAAATCCGGCTCAATGTCGCAGGAAACGGCGACGTGCTCCTGGCGGGCGCGCTCGTCCAGTTGCGCCACCACGCGCGCGACCGCAGCGCCCAGTTGCAGCGGCTCGCACTTGAAGTCGACCCGGCCGCGCTCCAGGCGGGCGCTCTCGAGGATCTGAGTGACCATCGCCTCCATGCGGGCGAGGTCCGCGAGCATGCGATCGATGAGGGTGCGTGACTGTTCGGGCGATAAAGTGCGCAGCGCCATGGTCTCGAGCGACAACTGCAGGCTCGCGAGCGGCGTCTTGAACTGGTGGGACACGAGCGCGAGAAAGCTGTCCTGCTCCTGCAGCACCCGCGCTTCGGCGCGCAGCGCGCGCGCGATCACCGCGATGCAGGCCCCGAGCGCCAGCAGGAAGAACGCACCTTCCGAGGCGTATTGCCTGATGCGGCGGTGCTCCTCGGTGAGCAGCGCCTGCTCGACCTGCGGCGCAAGCACCGCGTGCCCGTCGGCGATCGCGATCCGCGGCAGCAGCTCGTGCACGCGCTGCACACTCGTGCCGGCATCGAGCAACGCCTGCGCGGCGGCCCTCTGTTCGGCATACGCGCCGCGGGCTGCAGCCACTTTCTCGATGGCACGGGCGCGCTGGTCGAACAGCCACCAGCCCACCTGCACGACGGACACCACCAGCAGGGCGAGTGCGGTCAGCTGGAAGACGCGCGTCGCTTTCATTCGATCGCCGCCAATGACTCGCGCAGGGCATGCGCGAAGCGTGTGAGATCGGCACTGGTGTGCGCAAGTGACAGGAAGCAGGCCTCGTAAGCGGACGGCGGCAGGTAGATCCCGCGCTCCAGCATGGCGTGGAACAACGCGCCAAAGCGCGCCGTCTCACGTGCCGACAACGACGCGGCCGTGCGCGGCGCGCCGGCCTCGTGCAGCGACATCCAGAAGAGCGAGCCGACACGCACCAGTTGCACCGGGAAACGCGCCTGCGCCAGCACCGGCTTCAACAACCGCTCGAGCTCGGCGCCGCGCGCCTCCAGGCGCTCCCACCCCAGCTCGCGCTGCAGCAGATCGAGCGTGGCAAGTCCAGCCGCCATCGCTACCGGGTTGCCCGACAGGGTGCCCGCCTGGTAGGTATCGCCATCGGGGGCGAGCCGCGCCATGATGCGGCGCGCACCGCCAAACGCCCCGACCGGCATACCGCCGCCGATCACCTTGCCGAAAGTGGCAAGATCCGGCGCAATATCGTACGCCTCGGCGGCACCGCCGCGCCCAAGTCGGAAACCGGAAATCACTTCATCGAAAATCAACAGCGCCCCGTGTTCGCTGGTGAGGCGCCGCAGGCTGGCGAGGAATTCGCGCCGCTGCGGCAGCAGTCCGTGATTGGCCGGCAGCGGCTCGATGATGAGGGCCGCGAGGCGCGCACCCTCACGCTGAAAGAGCCCCTCGAGCGCCGCCTCATCATCGAGCGGTAGTACGCGCGTGCAGGCGGTGAAGCCTTCCGGCACGCCGGCGGAGGATGGGCGGCCAAACGTGGCGAGTCCCGAGCCCGCGGCGACCAGCAGGTGATCGGCATGACCGTGATAGCAGCCGGCGAACTTGACGATGAGATCCCGTGCGGTGAAGGCACGCGCTACGCGGATGGCGCTCATCACCGCCTCGGTGCCTGAGGACACGAAGCGCACCTGCTCCACCGCCGGGTAGCAGGCCACCACCCGCTCTGCGAGCTCCACTTCCGCGGCGCAGGGTGCACCGTAGGTCGTGCCGCGCCCGAGCGCCTCGGTCACCGCGGCGAGCACCGCCGGATGCGCGTGCCCGGCGATCAGCGGGCCCCAGGAGCCGACGAAGTCGAGGTAGCCGCGGCCATCGGCGTCGAACACCTGCGCACCCGCGCCGCGCGCAATGAACAGCGGCGTGCCGCCCACGGCGCGGAATGCGCGCACCGGAGAATTCACGCCTCCGGGAATCACGCGGCAGGCGCGCTCATACAACTCGGCGGAGCGCGGATGCCGCAGCTCGCCAGCGCTGTTGTGCAAGAGGTCGGTCATGAGTGTCTCTTGGGTTGTGGTGCGCGACCCACCTTGGCGGCATCGAAGAAAGCGTCCACCGCGTCGGTGCTCGCATGCATCGCCGCGGCGCGCAGGCCCACGAGCGGCAGATGCGCGAGCCGTCGCGCCACCGTGGAAGCGAGCCGCTCGAGCTGTCCGCGTTGCTGATCGTCGAGTGTACGCAACTCGTGACGCAGTGCACGCGCCACTTCCTCGGCGGCAATTTGTTCGAAGGCGCCGCGCAAGTCCGCCAACCGCGGGCCGATGGCGCGGGTCGCAAGTTCGCAGCGCAGGTGCGTGAGGCGCTCGTCGATCGCGGCGCGCACTGGCGCCAGGCGCACCAGCTGCGCGAGCCGGCGCCCCTGCGCCGCCTCGATGAGATCGTTCATCCCGATGCGCGCAAGTCCCGCGCGCTGCGCCGCCCCGGGATCGACGTTGGGGGGCACGCCGAAATCGATGAGGAGCGGTGCGGGCGCGCCGGATGCCTTGAGCCGCACCAGGGCCTGCGCATCCAGCACCGACTCCCCCCCGCCCGCCGCCAGCACCAGCGCCTGAAGCGCCGGGGGTTGCGCGCGGAACCGATCCAGCGGCAACGCCTCGCCGCAGACGGCGCGGGCGAGCTCATCCGCCGCCTGCAGGGTGCGATTGACTATGAGGAGCGGAATGCGCGCCTCGTGCAGGATGGCGGCACAACGGCGTGTCATGGGCGACACGCCCAACAACGCCACGCGCCCGGGCTCACCGCCGAGGTGCTGCAGCACCCGGTCCGCCGCCAGATCCCCGAGCGAAGGCGAGCGTACGCCGGCGCTCAGGCGACGCACGCGCCGCGCCATTCCCAAGGCCTCGCCTACCAGGCGATCGAGAACCGGTCCGCAGGTATGCGCCGCGCGCGAATCCTCCCACGCGCCGCGCAGCTGCGCGGCAATTTCATGCTCGCCGGTCTGCGCGGAGTCGAGTCCGCAGGCGAGCAGGAACAGGTGTTCGACCGCCGCCTCGCCGGTCCACGCGCGCAGGATGCGCGCGGCCTCCCCGGGCTGCGGCTCGCGGCCGGTGAGAATGCGGAAAACGTCCTGGCGGGAATCCCCGGCCGCACTGCCGTCATCCGTGGCGTATACCACTTCGACA
This sequence comes from Steroidobacteraceae bacterium, assembly GCA_036401635.1. Lineage (GTDB taxonomy): Bacteria > Pseudomonadota > Gammaproteobacteria > Steroidobacterales > Steroidobacteraceae > 13-2-20CM-66-19. Next base: position 6,187 of record DASWUP010000163.1, on the reverse strand, counting down.
CGGTTGCACGTGCCGACGTAGACAATCTCCGCGGCCTTAAGCAGCGTACGCAGCGCCGGCAGCCGCGCCGGGACCTCCGCCCTCGGCACGGCAAAGCGCGCAACTTCGTCGACGCCGGCGTGGCGATAGGACAGGCCTACCACACCAATCTGGTGCATTGGGGGAGCTTAACCGCGCCTGCCCGCAGCGAATGTCACCGAATGGTCACAGGGTGCGGGAAGATGGTCGAAAACACTCGCGCGCAGCGGGGGCCTGCAATTGGCGTGCACATAAAGGGTGCGCGTGGGACTTGTCGGTATAATGAGTGCGCCTCGTTTTCAAAGCGACACGCGGCCCGAGGAACATCCGCCTGGAGTTGACCGACCGATCCCACGTGCTGCGTGGGGTATGCAAATGACGGCGCAACAACGCAAGGTTGTCGTCGCGGGGTTTCTCGGTTGGGCCCTCGACGCGTTCGATTTCTTCATTCTCGTCTTTACACTACCCGCGATTGCCAGCGAGTTTGGCGTCAACGTACCCGACGTCGCGTACGCGATCTTCCTGACACTGGCAATGCGCTTCATCGGCGCGTACCTGTTCGGCCGCCTGGGTGATCGCTTTGGCCGCAAGCCAATCCTCATGCTCGACATCGCCTGCTACTCGGTGCTGGGTGCCGCCGCGGCGCTCGCACCGAACCTGGCGGTGTTCCTGGTGCTGCGCGCCGTGTTTGGCGTCGCGATGGGGGGTGAGTGGGGCTTGGGCTCATCATTGACGATGGAGTCGATCCCGCCGCAGTCGCGCGGCTTCGTCTCCGGAATCCTGCAAGGCGGATATCCGACCGGGTACCTGCTCGCCTCAATCGTATTTGGCCTGTTCTACGGCGAGACTTTCTTCGGCATTACTCTCGGTTGGCGGGCGATGTTCCTGTTCAGCTTGCTGCCAGCGCTGCTCGTCCTGTTCATCCGGGCTCACATTCCGGAATCGCCGGCGTTCGCGGCGGCGCAGATGAAGCCCAAGCCCGGGTTCCTCGCCACGCTTGGCGACAACTGGCGCATATCGGTGTTTGCGGTCGTGCTGATGATGTTTTTCAACCTGTTCAGCCACGGCACGCAGGACCTGTACCCAGTGTTCCTCCAAAAGCAGCACCACTTCGACCATCATACGGTGAGCCTGGTGCTGATCGTCGCCAACTCGGGTGCGATCGCGGGCGGCCTGTTCTTCGGTTACCTCTCCGAGAGGATTGGGCGCGTCAATGCGATCACGATCGCATCGCTTCTTGCGCTGCCGATGATCCCGCTATGGGCGTACGGTTCGACCGCGGTGATGCTCGCGATCGGTGCGTTCATGATGCAAATCGCCGTGCAAGGCGCGTGGGGAGTGATTCCGGCGCATCTGAACGAGCTTGTTCCCGGCGCGGTCCGCGCGACGTTGCCGGGGTTCGTGTACCAGATCGGAAACTTTCTCGCCTCCTACAACGGGCCGTTCCAGGCCAAACTCGCCGAGGCGCCCGGCAACAGCTACAGCTACGCGCTGGCGTTGGTCGCAGGAATTGTCGCGACCGCTGTTGCAATCATCGTTCGGTTAGGACCGGAACGGCGCGGCGGTGTGATGTGCGTTACCGACGTCGGGGTAGGTTGACTCGACTGGAGCGGGCGATGGGAATCGAACCCACGTTAGCAGCTTGGGAAGCTGCAGTTCTACCATTGAACTACACCCGCTAAAGATCGCTGATTCTATTTGGGTTCCTACCCGTTCGGCAATGCGGATCGCATTGCCGCCATGCTTCCGGACCAGCCTCGTCACAAGGCTGAAATACCACGGTCGACTGCGCGTCATACCCGCGGTGCAGGCTTGGCTCGCTCCGAACAAACCACAAGGAGGGATGCCATGAGAAGTTATCTGATCGGTCTGGCGGCCGCCGCCGCGCTCGGCACCGCGGCCGGCGCCGCATACGCCGGGAACGAAGGCGTTCCGGAACTTGACCACGCGTTCGTGATCGTGCTCGAGAATCACAACAGCTTCACCAGCTTCGGCTCGAACGGCATCCTCGACAATCCGCAGGCGCCGCACCTGCAGGCGCTGGCGAGCACCTACAACTTCGCCGCCAACTACCACGGCGCCTGGCATCCGAGCCTGCCGAACTATCTGGCGATGATCACCGGCGACTTCATCGGCACCGACGTTCTCGGGACCGGGCACAGCTATCTTGCCGGCAGTACCGTCGGCATCAGTGACGACGACTCACCGTCCGTGGCCACCGACTACGGCCCGCCGGCCAATCCGTCAAAGCACCGCTGGCGCGTGAATCTGCCCTCGCTCGCCGGACAGCTGGTCGCCGCCGGCAAGGACTGGCGCGCATATCTGCAGAACATTCCGGTCTCGGGCACGCCTATCGCCAACTGGCCCGGCGACAACAACACCGCCAAACTGTACGCGGTCAAGCACAACCCATTTCCGTACGTCGCCGAAGTCCAGGACGACCCGTCGCAGTTCGCCAAGCAGCTGCCTTTCGATCAGCTGTTCAGCGACCTCGGCACCAGCAAGGCCCCGGCGTTCTCGTACATCGTCCCCGACCAGTGCCGCGACATGCACGGCCTCGGAAACCCGCTGGCGCCTTGCGGCGGTGCGGCCGATACCGACGACAACGACGTCATGCGCGGCGACGACGAGGCGTTCTGGCTGGTCAATTCGATCACCAGCAGCCCGCTCTGGAGGCATGGCCGCAATGCGATCTTCGTGGTGTTCGACGAAGGCAACGGGCCACTCTCCTGCCCCAACTACAATCCGGACACTGGTGTCGACACATATCCGGGCACATTGCTGCCGGGCAGCGACTGCTACGACCCGAAAAACTTCAATGACCGCGTTGTGATGATCGTCATCACCAACTACGGCGTGAAGGGCGTGACCGACACCCGCTTCTACAATCACTACTCGCTGCTGCGGACACTTGAAGATGCCTTCAACCTGCCGCACTTGGGCCACGCGGCGGATTCGACCACGCAGGCGCTGGCGCCGTTGCTCGCGCCGCGCGATGAGTAGCCGCGCAATGAAGACCCGAGGCCCCGCCGCGGTGCGCGGCGGGCTTAGAACGGATAGTTGATGCCGCTGAACACCGCCGCCTTGCCGTGGGCAAAGCCGACATCCACGTAGCCGACGACGAAGGGACTTGCCACAACGCGTACGCTAAGACCCGCCGCGCTGTGCAGGTGCGAGAAGGGGGCTGGCACCGAGGTCTGCAAAGACCCTCCGAGCCTCGAGAGTGCCCAGAACGGCGCGTTGGCCGCCGAAGGCATGTAGCGCGCCGCCGCGTGCCACGCGAGCGTGACGTCGGACCCGAGTGCCCAGTTGTGACGCGCCTCGGCGCCGAAGTAGCTGTAGGAAACCGAGCTGCCGGCGGCGCGGCCGCTCGCCTGATTGACGGCGTCGAGGGCCGCCAGAAACTCCGGTGAGGCAGGCGCGTGCACGGAGGGCGCGCCACCGGTGTCCCGGAAGCAGTACAGTCCCGCAACCCAGTCGAGCCGACCGCCCAGCGCCTTGTCGTTCAGCTGCAGTTCGGCACTTTTCTGGTTCGAGGTGGCGAGCTCGTCCGCAAACCGGTGCGTGGCGGTCAGGTTCAGGCTGTCGGTGTGCGCGTGATCGAAGCTCGGGAAGCTGCCATCGGTTTGCTAGGGGTCGGACGGAAACGTAACGGTTGGCAGGCCGGGAATCGGGCGCGCCTGTCAGGAGCGTGGCCGCAAGCCACGCCGCGCACCGTCGCCGCTGGCAGAGCTCCGCTGCGGGCCCAGCCGCCCTCTGCTGTCCTTGATGCATCGCCCGGTCCCTTCACCGTAGCCGCGCGTAGCGGGCATTGCGGCCAATAATGTCAAGAAAGGGTTGATGTCGATGTTGATAGCCGTTGCGCACGATCGGGATCGTCCCGAGCGCAGACTGCCGCGCACTTGGCCCAATTTCCAGCTGAGTGTATAAACCGCGTGCGCGCCTGCGATACGGGGAGGTTGCGATGCAATCCGTGGCTGTCCTGGACAGGCATCTTCTCATCTGGCGCGACCCTCCGCTCTGGCCCTTCGTATGGCGCGGCCTGCTGCCGCTGCCCGCACTGGCGCTGGCGGCGTCGTTCGCCCTGGGCCCCGTCGCGCGCAACTGGATCGAAGGCACCGTGCAGCGCGAGACGCGTGATCAGCTGAACGCCGCGGGCTTCGGCTGGGTGGGTCTTTCGGTCTCCGGCCAGAGCGTCACGCTCTCAGGCAAGGCGCCGGCGGCCGGGGCTGGCGAACGCGCGCTCGCGCTGGCGAAGACGGCCACCTGTCCCACGTGGATCGGGCGCCGCACCTGCGCCGTGCGCGTCGTGGGCCGCTTCACCGCGCCCGCGCCGCTCGCCGGTGCCGCAGCCTCGCCGGCACAGACGCCCGCGCAGGCCTGCGAGCGGTCGCTCGCGGGCATGCTGGCGGGCGAGCAGATCGAGTTTGCCAGTGGCAGTGCGGCGATCGGCGCCCGCAGCGGTCCGCTTCTCGATCGGCTCGCGAAAGAAGCCAGGAACTGTCCGGGCACTATCCGCATCGAAGGCCACACCGATACCGTCGGGCGCTCCGCGTTCAATCGCACCCTCAGCGAAGCTCGTGCCGTGGCGGTGCGCGATGCGCTCATCGCCCGCGGTGTCCCGGCCGAACGACTCCGCGCGCGGGGATTTGCGGCGCGTCGACCGATCGCCGATAACCTTACCGAGGTCGGTCGCGCACGCAACCGCCGCATTGAATTTCACGCTGTGTCTGGCAACTGAAGACTTCCCGGGGGAGGGGCAAAATGGGCTTTCTCTTGGCGAAAATCCTGTTCCTGCTGCTGCTGGCCGCCGCCGGCGGCGCGCTGTTCACCTACTGGTGGTTCCGCCGTCATTACCAGGACGTGTCGTTCGAGTACGCGCGCTAGCGTGATGAATGGGCGGCCTGGCGGGCTGGCTTCGAAGAGCGCCTCGCCGCGCGTCCGGATGTCGATCTGCGGCCACTGTCTGAGCAGTTGGCGGCGGTCGACGTGGCGGTGCGCGACATCGACATCCCTATCCCCGAGCGCGTAGACCTGACCCCGCTGCAATCGCGCCTCGATGACATCGAGCGGCGCATCAGCGACATCCGCCTGCCCGAACCTCCGGCACCTGATCTCACGCCGATGGAGAAGCGCCTGACCGCGATCGAGCATGCACTGTTCCCCGTACAGACCCGCCTGGATGAGCTCCAGAGCGCCGTGCGCGCGTTCCACGTGCCGCCGCCCCAGACGCTCGACCTCGGTCCCGTGCTCGAGCGGCTCGGCACGCTGCAGTCGCGCCTGGAGAATCCGCTAGCCCCCAAGGTCGCGGTTCGCGAGGGCAGCCGCAACCTCCTGACGCACCCCGCGCACGGCAAGCCGGACGACCTGACGCAGATCAAGGGTGTCCCTAAGGTGCTCGAGCGCACGCTGCACCGGGTCGGCGTGTTCTACTTCTGGCAGATCGCCGAGTGGTCCGCCGAGGACGTCAAGTACGTCGAGAAGCTCACGGCCTTCAAGGGTCGCATCGAGCGCGATGATTGGGTGAATCAGGCCAACGAGCTGGCGGCCACGCCGACGGCCGCGCATCGGCCCACCGAGCACTGACGATCGCCCGAGGGCGTGCCCGATTCAATGCTGCGGCGCGCGCAGCTGCAGGAATTCCTGGTAGATCGCCTCGATCGGAATGGCGAAGCCGATGCCCTGCGCCCCCTGCAGCACCAGCGTGTTGATGCCCACCACCTGACCGTTCTCCCGCACCAGCGGGCCGCCGCTGTTGCCGGGGTTGATCGGTGCGTCGGTCTGCAGGAAGCGCTGCTGGCCTGCGCCACGATCGCCGGAGAAAATTCCCGACGTCACGCTGTAGGCAAGTCCTGAGGGGTTGCCGATGGTGTATAGGCGTTCTCCCTGGGCGAGACTGCTCGAGTCCCCGGGCTGCAGGTGCGGACAGTGATTGGCGGGCAGTTGAAAGATCGCCAGATCCCGACTGTCGGCATATTCGGCGTGCAGTGAGCTGAACTCGGTGCCGTCCACCAGGGTCGCGGTGAAGCCGCTGCGCCCTGCCCCCTCGACCTTCGCGCTGATGTCGCGGTTGACGCGCGCCGGCAGATCGGCGAGCTCCTGCTTCATGGCCTGGATGCGCTCATCGAGCTCGAGCGCCTGCAGGTTCGTTCCAGGCTGCCCGGCGAGT
>DASWUP010000162.1:0-6275 GCA_036401635.1 Steroidobacteraceae bacterium | reverse complement strand
CGGCGCGAGTTGCTCGGTCAGCTTCTTGCCCAGCTCCACGCCCCACTGGTCGAACGCGTTAATGCCCCACACGACGCTCTGCGTGAGCACGCTGTGCTCGTAGAGGGCGATGAGCCTGCCCAAGGTCGCCGGATCAAGCTGCTGGAACAGTACGATGGTGCTCGGGCGGCTCCCGGGGTCGACCTTGTGCGGGATGAGAGGCTCGAGCTGCGCCGGCGGCAGTTCCTGGCGCTCAAGATCCGCCCGTACGGTCTCCGCGGACTGGCCGTTCATGAATGCTTCCGCCTGCGCAAGACAGCTGGCGATCGCCAGGTTCTGCTGCGCCTGGTTACCGCACGAGGAGCGCGCCGGCAGGAGGAAGTCGAGCGCGGCGCGCGGCGTGCCCTGGTGCAGGAGCTGGAAGAAGGAGTGTTGGGCGTTATTGCCCGGCTCACCCCAGATCACCGCCGCGGTCTGCCACTCCACCGGCTTGCCATCGAGCGTCACGGACTTGCCGTTACTCTCCATCTGCAGTTGCTGCAGGTAGGCCGGGAAGCGGCGCAGTGAGTCATCGTAGGGCAGCACGGCAAGCGTCGGCAGGTTCATGAAGTTGATGTTCCACACCCCGATGAGCCCCATCAGTGCCGGCAGGTTCTCCTGCCAGGGGGCGCTGCGGAAATGCTCGTCCATTTCATGCCCGCCGCTAAGGAAGTCGAGGAAGTTGCGCTCCCCGATGGCGATGGCAAGCGACACCCCGATCGAGGACCACAGCGAGTAGCGGCCGCCGACCCAGTCCCACATCTGGAAGCGGTACTCGGGATGCACGCGGAACTCATCCATGGCCTGGGTGTTGACCGATACGGCTGCGAAGTGCAGCGGCACCGCCGGCTCGCCGATCTTGCCCGCGAGCCAGGCGCGTGCGGTGCGGGCGTTGGTCCTGGTCTCGAGCGTCGTGAAAGTTTTGGAGGAAACGATGAACAGCGTGGTCTTGGGATCCGCGCCCTGCAGCACTTCCGCGAGGTGACAGCCGTCGATGTTGGAGACGAACTCGCAGCGTGGCGCACCGCCGGTGAAAGCGGACAGTGCCTGTACCGCCATGGCGGGACCTAAGTCCGAGCCGCCGATGCCGATGTTCACCACCAGTCGGAAGGGCTCGCGGGCGCTGCCCCGGATTACGCCATCGCGCACGCCTTGCGCGAACTTCAGCATGCGGGCGCGCTCTGCCATCACGGCCTGCTTGATATCCGCTCCTCCCACCGCAGCGCCGGGCGGCTGCCGCAAGGCCACGTGCAACACGGCGCGATCTTCGGAAGCGTTGATATGCTCGCCTTGCCACATGGCGTCGATGCGTGCACGCACGCCCGTGGCGTCGGCGAGCTGAAAGAGCTTGGCGAGTGCGATCTCATCGAGCCGCTGGCGCGAGAAGTCCATGAGCAGCCCCGCATGCTCGCGTGACAGACGTTCGAAGCGCCCGGGATCGCGCTCGAACAACTCCTGCACCGGGACCGCCGCCAGGCGCGCGGCGTGGGCGCTCAACTCCGCCCACACCGGCGTGCGCGGACCGGGTCGTGTCGTGGCTGTCATGGGGCGCTCCGGGCTTTAGGCGCGGTAGTAAGCCGTGATCGTGTCGACGACGTACTGCAGTTGTGCTTCGCTCAGTTCCGGGTAGATCGGCAACGCTAGGGTCTCGGCAGCGGCCCGCTCGGATTGCGGGAAGTCACCAGGCCTGCACGCGAGATACGCGAAGCACTGCTGCAGATGCAAAGGCACCGGGTAGTAGATCTCCGTGCCCACGCCGGAGGCGGCGAGGTGCACCCGCAAGTTATCGCGCTCGCGTGCGCGGATCACGTACTGGTTGTAGATGTGGCGCACGCCGAGCGATGCGTGCGGCGTCTGTACGGCATCATCGAGTCGCGTACGCTTGAAGGCGGCGTCGTAGAACGCGGCGTTGCGCTGGCGGCTGGCGGTCCACTCGTCGAGGTGCTTGAGCTTCACGCTGAGCACCACCGCCTGCAGCTCGTCGATGCGGAAGTTCCCACCGATGAGGGCGTGGTAATACTTGGGCTTTCCGCCATGCACCCGCAGGATTTCCATGCGCTCGGCGAGCGCCGCGTCATGGGTCACGCACATGCCGGCATCGCCGAACGCACCGAGGTTCTTGGTGGGGAAGAACGACAGGCAGCCGATATCGCCAAAGCTGCCGGCGCGCTTGCCCTCCGCGTCCGCAGCGCCGATGGCCTGCGCCGCATCCTCGATGACCTTCAGGCCGAAGCGCCGCGCGCTCTCCATGAGCGGCAGCATGTCGGTGACCTGGCCGTACAGGTGCACCGGCATGATGGCGCGCACTTTTGCGCCGCTGCCGCGATGCAGCAGCTCGCCGCCGCGCCGCTCGCAGTGCTTGTCGATGAGGCTCTCAAGCGCTGCGGGACACAGATTGAACGTCACCGGATCGATGTCGCAGAACAGCGGCCGCGCGCCGGTGCGTGCAATGGTTCCGGCGGTGGCGAAAAACGTGAACGGAGTGGTGATGACCGCATCGCCCGGCCCGATCCCGAGGGCCATCAGCGCCACTAGCAGCGCATCGGTACCCGAGGACACGCCGATACCGTGGCGGCACTGGCTGTAGGCCGCGATGCTCGCCTCGAGCTCCTTCACGCCCGGACCCAGGATAAAGCTCTGACTCGCGCAGACTTTCTCGATGGCCGCCTGGATTTCCGCCGCCAGCGCCCGGTACTGTGGTTTCAGGTCCAGCAGCGGCACCTGCATGGCGGGCTTGGTTTGCGCTTGGGTCACGGCCATGAGCCAGCTCCGGCTGCCACAGGTTCAGCGAAGCGGCGATTCTATCAGCGCTTATAGCCGTAGTATTCGCAGAACCAGTCGACGAACTTCCTGACCCCTACCTCGATGGGCGTGGCCGGCCGGTAACCCACGTCCCGGACCAGGTCCTCGATGTCGGCGAAGGTCTCGGGCACGTCGCCGAGCTGCAGCGGCAAGAGGTTTTTGCGCGCCGTGCGTCCCAGGCACTCCTCGATGACCTCGATGTAGCGCAGCAGCTGCACCGGCTGGTTGTTGCCGATGTTGTAGAGGCGAAACGGCGCGGAGCTCGAGGCCGGGTCGGGAGCAGCGCTGTTCCAGTGCGGATCGGGCTGCGCGATGCGCTCCGCGGCGCGCACCACGCCTTCGGCGATGTCATCGATGTAGGTGAAGTCGCGCCGGTGGTGACCGTGGTTGAACACATCGATCGGCTTGCCTTCGAGGATGTTGCGGGTGAACAGGAACAGCGCCATGTCCGGGCGGCCCCACGGCCCGTATACCGTGAAAAAGCGCAGCCCCGTGGTCGGCAGTTTGAACAGCGCCGAGTAGCTGTGTGCCATCAGCTCGTTCGCCCGCTTGGTGGAGGCGTACAGCGACAGCGGGTGATCGGCGCTGTTGTGCACCGAGAACGGCATGTTGGTGTTAGCGCCATACACCGAGCTGGTCGAAGCGTACACCAGGTGCTCGACGCCGTTATGGCGACAACCTTCCAGCACGTTGAGCGTGCCGGTGACGTTGCTGCGCACGTAAGCATGCGGGTGCTCGAGCGAATAGCGCACGCCCGCCTGCGCCGCCAGGTGCACGACGCGCGGAAATTTCTCGCGCGCGAACAGCTCAGCGATTCCCGCCTCATCGGCGAGGTCGAGCTTCTCGAAGCGAAATTGCGCATGCGCTGTGAGGCGCGCGAGGCGCGCCTGCTTGAGCGTCACGTCGTAGTACTCATTGAGGTTGTCGAGTCCGACCACCTGGTAACCGCGCGCCAGCAGGCGCTGGGCGGTGTGCGAGCCGATGAATCCGGCCGCGCCGGTCACGAGAATCTTCATAAGCGTCCGTCGACTGCGGCGGCGGGAAACACGTGCTTGATGTCGTACAGAACGTGTTTCCTCTTGCACAGCCTGCGCACGCCGCGCGCGCCGAGTTCGCGAAACCGGCGGTGCGCGACCGCCATGATCGCCACATCGTAGCGTCCGGCCCTGAGCGCGCGCACGGGTTGCAAGCCGTACTCGTGCCGGCACTCGGAGCTGTTTGCCCACGGATCGTAGATGTCCACCTGCGCTCCCTGCTTCTGCAGCTCCCGCACCACGTCCACGACCTTGGAGTTGCGGATGTCGGGACAGTTCTCCTTGAAGGTGAGGCCGAGCACCAGCGCCCGCGCGCCGTTCACGTGGATGCGCTTGGCGGCCATGAGCTGGGTGATCTGTCCCGCCACGTACGCCGCCATGTTGTCGTTGAGGCGCCGGCCGGCCAGGATCATCTCGGGGTGGTAACCGATCTGCTGGGCCTTGTGTGTCAGGTAGTAAGGATCCACTCCGATGCAGTGGCCGCCCACCAGTCCCGGCCTGAACGGCAGGAAGTTCCACTTGCTGCCGGCCGCGTTCAGCACTTCCTCGGTATCGAGCTGCAGTCGATTGAAGATCAGAGCCAGCTCATTGATGAGGGCGATGTTCACGTCGCGCTGTGTGTTTTCGATCACCTTGGCGGCTTCCGCCACACGGATGCTGGAAGTCTTGTAGGTGCCGGCGCTCACGATCGAGCCATACAGCTCGTCGACGAAATCCGCCACCTGGGGCGTGGAGCCGGAGGTCACCTTGCGGATGGTGGTGAGGCGGTGCTCGCGGTCCCCGGGGTTGATGCGTTCGGGGCTGTAACCGGCAAAGAAGTCGCGATTGAATTTAAGTCCCGACACGCGCTCGAGAATCGGCACGCACACCTCTTCGGTGCAACCCGGGTAGACGGTGGACTCGTAGATCACCACCGCGCCGCGCCTGAGCACCGCACCCACGCTCTCGCTCGCGCGCGTGAGCGGGCCAAGATCGGGGCGCTTGTAGTCATCGATCGGCGTAGGCACGGTGACGATGAACACCTGGCAGCGCCTGAGCCGGTCAGGGTCGGTGGTGAAGCTCAGGTGCTGCGCCGCCTTGAGCTCCGCGCGCGTCACCTCGAGCGTGAGGTCGCGCCCGCGGCGCAACTGCGTTACGCGCTTAGGGTTAACGTCAAAGCCGATGGTCTCGAACTGCTTGCCAAACTCCACCGCCAGCGGCAAGCCCACATAACCGAGCCCCACCACCCCGATGCGCGATTTGCGCCTCTTCGCCTTCATCCTTGTCTGGTTCAGGCGCTCGAGCGTTGCGGTTCGCTCGCACGCGGCCGCGCTCCGGGTGCGTCACGCGGCTCACTAGTGCCCCACAGACAGCGCCCGCCGCTCACCTTGGCAATGATCGCCAGCATGGCCTCATGGGCCTGCAGCTCTTCGGCCGTGGCAGCGAGCACCGCCAGGGGCACCGGGGCGCGCACCAACACCCGCGCCGGCCGCGTGCCGTCCGCCGCCGGTGCCGGGGCACCGTGCTCGGCAAGCGCCAGCGCGCCCTGGCCGCCGGTCATCGCGAGGTATACGTCCGCGAGGATGCGCGCATCGAGCAGCGCCCCGTGCAGCTCGCGCGCCGAGTTGTCGACGTCATAGCGCTTGCACAGCGCATCGAGGCTGTTGCGCTGTCCGGGGTGCAACTCGCGCGCCAGGGCGAGGGTATCGAGCACCTGGCAGAGTGATGCGATCTGGCGCGGCTCGCCGGGCAGGCGCGCCAGCTCCGCATCCAGGAACGCGATGTCAAACGCGGCGTTGTGGATTACCAGCTCGGCGCCGCCGAGGAACGCCAGCAATTCTTCGACGATGTCCGCAAAGCGCGGCTGCCCATCGAGATCGGTGCGCGAAATGCCATGCACCGCGAGCGCGCCATCGTCGATGTCACGCTCGGGATTCAAGTAGCGGTGGAAGCTGCGTCCGGTGGAGCGCCGGTTCAGCAGTTCCACGCAGCCGATCTCGATGACACGGTGGTTCAGTTCGGGCTCAAGGCCTGTCGTCTCGGTGTCAAGGACGATCTGTCGCATGGGAGTGCGAGTCTACCGCAACGATCGCAGGGGCAAGGCGTCGATCGCTTCATTCGCGAGCCGGTCAACGCGCTCGTTGCCGGGCACGCCGGCATGTCCCGGCACCCAGTGCCACTCGATCTGGTGGCGGGCAGCGAGCTCATCGAGCCGCTGCCACAGATCCGGGTTCTTCACCGGCTTGCGATTGGCGGTGCGCCAGCCGCGCGACTTCCATACGCCCAGCCACTCGCTGATGCCGCGGCGCACGTATTCTGAATCCGTGAACACGCGCGCCCGCACCGGGCGCTTCAGCGCTTCGAGCGCGCGAATCACCGCCGTCAGTTCCATGCGGTTGTTGGTGGTGAGGGGCTCGGCCCCGCTGAGTTCCTTCTCGCGCT
>DASWUP010000161.1:0-11719 GCA_036401635.1 Steroidobacteraceae bacterium | reverse complement strand
CAAACGGATGCACTAACGTTTCGGTTTCGGTCCCCGAGCCCGCCACGCTCGGCCTGATGGGCCTCGGCCTCGCAGGTGTTGGATTCGCGCGCCGCAAGCGCACGAACTGATAGAACCTCGCCGTAGATTCGAAGGCGCCCGCGACAGTACGGGCGTTTTCGTTTCCGGGGCGTGATCCTCAACTCGCGCCACCCGGTGATGGCGTAGGCCTTACCGCGGCCGGCCCACGAACCATCCCGCGTGAGCCGCAATCCCCTTTTTTCACTAGGCCCGGGCGGCGGAGGCGTGGGGCGGGGGCGGTAATTTGCCCAGCACGGCCTCGAGGGCGAGTCCGAGTTCGAGGACGCGCCTGTCGGCGCCTGCCGGCCCATCGAACTCGAGCGCGACCGGCAATCCGTTGGCCGTCAAACCGGCGGGCAGCACTAGACCGGGAAGTCCTGCGGTGCTTCCCGGTGCGATGTTGCGGCTCATGGCTTCATCGAGCGGCATCCGCCGGCCCCGGACCTCCACTTCCATGTCCTCCTCTCCGATCTGCGGTGCGGGCAGGATGGTCGCCGGGAACACGATCGCGGCCACTCCGCTGCGAGCGAAATAATTCTTGTACATCGCGCGCAGGGCGGGCAGGTGCACCTTCACCACCTCCTCATACTGCGCATCGGGGACGAAGTCGGAGCTGCCGGGCGTGACGGCCGGTTCGATCAGTCGCCGCACATCGGGACTGGCCTTGGCAAGAAGCTCCTCGAACGTGACCCCGGTGTGATACTCGGCAAGGTAGCGCGTGAGAGACGGCCGCACGTCATGGTTCTGCACCGGATCAGTGATCAGTTGAATCAAACGCGGCAGTTCCGGGAGCTCACCCTCCACGAGCTCGACTCCGGCCTGACTCAGCTTCTTGAGCGCGGCGTCCGCGACGCGCTCCACCTCGGGGTCGAGGCCGGAGAACCAGAAGGAGCGGATGACGCCCAGGCGCACGCCCTTCAGGGGTCGCGCGGCCGCAGCTTCGGGGCTTGCGCTCAGCGCAGTGTCGAACAGCAGCAGATCGGCGACTGACCGCGCATGCGGACCCACCTGATCGAAGAGCGGCGAGATTGGCGCGCATCCGCTCGTCGGGTAGCGTCGCGTCGTGGGTCGCAACGCAGCGATCCCGCACAGGGCGGCCGGCACCCGGATCGACCCTTCGGTGTCCTCGGCCACACCGAGTGGCGCAATGCGAAAGGCGACCGCCGCAGCCGTTCCGCCGCTGCTTCCTCCCGGGATGCGGCCTGAGTCGTAGGGGTTATGTACCGCGCCGAAGGCGTGGTTGTTGCTCGTATAACCGTAGGAGAGCTCGTGCAGGTTGGTCTTGCCGAGGACGATCGCGCCTGCATCGCGCAGCGCCCGCACCAGGGGCGCATCCTCGCGGGGCCGGAAATTCCGCAGTGCCGGAGTTCCCGCAGTGGTTGGCAGATCGCGCGTATTGATGCTGTCCTTGATCGGGATCGGCAGTCCGTGCAGGGGGCCGAGCCTGGCACCCGCGTGGCGCCTGCGGTCACAGTCGCGCGCCGCCTCGAGCACGAGTTCCGGGCGCAGCGTGATGAAGGCGTTGAGACTCGCACCCGCTTCGCATTGGCGAAGCAGCGCCTGAGCGTAGCTCTCGGCGCTGATGTCGCCGCGAATGAGCGCGCTCACGGCTTCCACCGCCGTGAGACTGGTCAGCTCCGAAGTGCTCCGTGAGGCGGTTCTCGCGATCCGCGGGGTCGAGAGCACGGCCAGTGATGCGACCGCGGCTTTAGTCACGAAATGGCGGCGGCTGAGGTTGTAGCGGCTGACCATGCAGTGTCCTCCTTGCCGCGGATGTTCGTCTGTGCTGTTGCGTCTTGCAATGGCTCGTTGGTTCACTTCGGACCCGAAGCTGTGTCAGCATGAGAAGAATGCGTGAGTTCTGCTGCCGCTAGTGTCGACCGAACTGCAACAGGCCCGCCCGGGTGCAGGGGCGCGACTCTGGCAGTGGCCGGCCGGGGCGCGACTGGTCATCGGCTTCGAGTTCTGCGAACGCGTTGGCTTTTATTCGATGGTGTCGCTGCTCGCGCTGTTTCTTTCGGCGGACCGCTCGAGTGGTGGATTCGGGTGGGGCCGGGCAGCGGCGCTGACCCTCCTCGGGGTATACAGCGGGCTGATGTACGCGCTGCCGGTGGTCGGCGGGTGGATTGCCGATCGCTACCTCGGCCATCGTCGGGCGCTTACGATCGGCGGCACGATCAGTCTTGGCGCCTACGTGCTCCTCACGTTGATGGTGCTGCTCGCGCACCTGAACCCGTCGCAGGCACCGATGGGGTTCTGGCACGTGCCGGACGCTGTGCCGAGCGCGGTCCGGGATGCCTACACGATGGTGACGGTGGGCTTTTGGATCTCGATCGGCGCGCTCGTGGCCGGTAACGCGCTCATGAAGTCCACTCTGGTGGTGGCGCTCGGCGACACCTTCACGGGGCAGGATGCGCGTCGGGAGAGGGCCTACGCCTACTACTATGCCGGGATCAATATGGGCGGCCTGGTGGCGGGATTGGCCGCGGGCTCCGTGGCAGCCGCCTACGGCTGGGCGCCCGCGTTCGGCGTGTCGGTGGTCGCGATGGGGATCGCGCTTGCTGCCTATGGGATCTTTGGTCGCCGGCACCTGAACCCGCGCGCACCGAGCGGGGCTGCGACATCGGCGACCGGGGCTGCAAGGCAGGGCGGTGAGCCCGGTGCGGGGGCGCGGCTCTTCATCCTCGCAGTATTCGCAGCGCTCCTCCTTATCTATTCGATCGGGTCCTTCCAGCTGTGGGGGACCATGTCGCTGTTTCTCGAGCACAGCGTGGACCGTCACGCCAACTCTTTCGAGATTCCGACGCAGTGGTTCACGTCGATCGAGGCCGCGGCGCTCATCCTCGCGGCCCCGGCGTTCGCCGCTTTCTGGGCGTGGCTGGCACGCCGTGACCGCGAGCCGGATATCGTGATCAAGTACACCCTGGCGCTGCTGCTCGGAGCGGCCGGGCTGTTGCTGTTCTCGATCCCCGCATGGCCCCACGCGGGGACCGCGAAACCCGGCTGGTTGCTGCCCGCGCTCGGCATCGCGGTGCAGGCGACCGGCGAGGTCGCTGCATGGACCGTGAGCTACGGTTTGGTGTATCGACTCGCGCCGCAGCGCATGGTCGCCGCAGTCATGGGCGCGTTCTACGCAGCGACGTTGGGATCGGGTGGCTACCTTGCAGGATGGCTGGGTACGTTCGCGGAGCCCTGGGGACAGGGTCGCTTCTTCCTTGCCCTGAGCGCGGCAACGGCGGCCGCGGCGTTCGTGGCGCTACTCATCCGCGGCGGATTGCGCGCTCTGGCGGTGGCGAACGGCGTCGACCTGTATTCACGCACGGCATGAGTCGTTCGGGCCAGAGGCTGGCATTCGCGGCAACGGTAGTCGCCGCCTGGGAAGCGCTCGGCGCCGCAAATGCCGCGCAGTTGAGCGTGGCGCCCGAGTTGGGGTTGATCGATGCGCCGTTCCACGTGGTGCTGCGCAACGTGCTGCCGGGAAGAGCGGTGACAGTCAGCGCCTCGCGGGCCGATGTCGCGGGACGAACTTGGAGCGCAGTGGGCGAGTATGTCGCGGATGCCGATGGAACCGTCGACGTCGATCTTGCGCCCTCCCTCGGGGGCAGCTACCAGGGAGTGAGTCCTCACGGTCTGTGGTGCTCGGCCCTGCCGGTTGCGCCCGAGAAGTTGAGCGAATATATCGCCGAGCTGCCGCGTCATCCCGAGCTGGGGACCGCGCCGGAACTCGACGTCGCCGCCGCTTACCGAGTTGAACTCACCGCGCGGATCGACGGGGCGCCCATCGCTTCTGCCACGGCGCTCCGCAGCTACGGACCGGCCATGAGGACGGAGGAGGTCACGGCGGCGGGCGGGGTTCGCGGCGTGTTGTACCTGCCGCCACTCGCCGCGGTGCCCCAGGTACCGGTCCTCGTCCTCGCAGGCTCGGGTGGCGGACTGCCCCGGCCACAGGCTGCCCTGCTCGCCGCTCACGGCCATGCGGCGCTCGCTCAGGGACTCTTCGCCTATCAGGACCTGCCGCCCACGCTGCGCGCCATTCCCCTGGAGATGATTCGCGCGGGCGCGCAGTGGCTCGAGCAGCGCACCGGCGCGAAGCGCGTGGCCGTCATGGGTACGTCGCGCGGATCGGAGGCGGCGGGATTGGCCGCGAGTTACTTTCCCCAGGACTTCGCCGCCGCCGTCCTCTACGTGCCCTCGCACCTCAGTAACGGTGCCTTCGCACCCGGGTTAAAGGCGCTCGAGGGGGCATGGACTCTGGCGGGTAAGCCCCTGCCAGCCGACCGAGGGGAGACGGATTCGAACAACGCCGCCGACGCGATGAACGCGCGGCAGCCCCCGGGCTTCGTCGGCTCGCCGTACTACCTCAAGACCTGGAGCGACCCCAAAGTGGCGGCTGCCCTAGGCATACCGTTCGAGAAGATGGCCGGACCGGTGCTGGCGATCGGCGCTGGCGCCGACCAGATGTGGCCCTCCTTCATCGGCGCTGAGCAGATTCGTCGCCGTCTCATCGCCCATGGCCGCTCGGATCTCGCCGAAGTGCACGTCTATCCCGGTGCCGGCCACCTGATCACCCGGGTCGGCTTCGGAGGCCCCCTGTCCTCATTCGTCTTCCATCCGGTGGCCAAGGACTTCGAGGCGACCGGGGGGCTGCCCAACGCCAACTGCGAGGGCTCCTACGACGCGTGGGACAAAGTGCTCGGGTTTCTGGCCAAGGTCGCACCGCGCGAGCCGCTGCGCGGTGACCTCGCACGCTAGAGGGCGAACGCGATCGGATGACCGACGAGCTCGCTGTGCAGCTGAATTTCACGCAAGTCACGGCGGTGCGGCACCCGCTGCTTGGACAAATGGGCCGCGCAGCGCTCGAGGTCACGGACCTGAAAGGTGATTCCCGCAAGTCGTAGCCGCTCGTCCGACGGCAGTGGCGACTGTCCGCCAAAGCGGCTGCGGCAGGCATCGACAGAGAGATACTCGATCTGGGGCTCCCCGTTGCCCCCCGCTCCGAGCAGCGGACCGATGCCGCGCTCGGCGCTTTCGCGGGTTGGGCCGATGACCTGCAGGGCCTTGAGGCGAAACGCCCCGTTCGGGTGCTCGGTCGGTTGAGGCGGCCAGACCAGCTGTGGCGTCAGGTGCTGGCAGAGAAAAAAATGCACATCGGCAGCTGCCGGCGCCGTGAGGGGGGCGATCGTGAAGCGTGCGGTGTGCCACTGCCCGTCGATCCTGACGGGGCGGGTAACCGCTTCCAGCGTCCCAGGATCCGCTCCCAGGCGCGCCGCCGCGGCCGCATCGCGAGCGGCGTCGCTGCTGCGCAGCGCACACCCCACAAGGGTGGTCGGTTTGCCGAGCAGCATCGTGTTGGCCGGGCCGGGTTCATCGACACTCAGCAGCTCCCAATAACAGCGGTCGAAGAACATGAGGTGGTTGGAGGTGCCGCGGCCGGGATGTTCGCCGCGTGCGCTCAGCTCGAAGCCCATGTGCGCGAGCGCTGCCCGCACCGCTTCGCGTTCGGTGGTGACGGTGATCAGATGGTCGATTTGAAAAGCCATGAAACGCGCGGCTCGATCGGGCACCATCGCGCTCACCCGATCGAGCGCGGTTACTCTTGCTTCCAGTCGCGCGGCAGACGTCCGTAGTAGCGCTTGAACGCGCAGCTGAAGTTGGCGGGATAATTGTAGCCGACGCGGTAGGAAATCTCGGCCACCGAGAGTTCTGCCTCGACCAGCATTTGCGCCGCGGCCTCCATGCGCCGCTGCTGCACATACTCGTGAATCGTGACGTTGAGCAGTTGCTTGAATGCAGACTTCAGCTTCGTCTGGTTGATGCCCACCAAGCGCGCAAGCTGTGGAATGGTCGGCGGTTGGGCGTAGTGCAGCGCCAGGTACTCGCGTGCCTCGTGAATGCGCCGGCGGTTGCGGGCCGAAATGCTCCGACCGCCGCCCTGCCCGGCATCTTCGGCGGACAGCTCGGTCACGATCTGGCACAACATCTCCATGGCGAGGGCTTCGAGATACGCGGCGCGCACGCTCGGCAGCACGCTGTAGCGCGAGCCCTGGATCCACTGGGCGGCGCGGAACAGCTCGGGTGTCAGGCTGACCCGCTCACTGGCGCCGCTCGGTAGGCCGGGACAGGCGAGGGCGCGCAGCGCACCGGGGGCCTCCTCGAGCGCTAGCCCGACGCGCTCGATCAATTCCGGTGCGCAATGCAGCACCACCAGGGTGGTCGGGACGGAAGCGGCGAACTTGTAGCCGCCGCCGCGCTCGCCGGCACAGACGTGCAGCTGTGCCTGTGGGTTCTGCAGCAGGATCGTGCCGTCGCGGCCGAGCAGTCGCCCCGAGAGCAGCACGCGTATCTTGAAGAAACGCCCGCCCTCCACCGAAATCCAGCGATCCTTGCGGTAGGTTGCCTCGGTAATCGAGAGGGACAGGTGATCGGACAGCCGGAAGTAATCCCAGTAGCCATCGCCGTCCTGCGGGGCGAGGTACTCGCGCACACCCGCGCGTCGCGAAGGAGGGGTCCTCGCCTGCGAGACCTGTGCAGCGCCGCGGGTCGGTTCGGCGGAGCCGGTCAGCGCCTCTATGGCGGTACCGTAGTCGAGCCAGGACAGCCCGGCGATGGGCCGGTCCGCCACGATGAGATCAGCGAAGCGCAGCGGCTGCCCGGTTCGCGCGTGAGCGCAAGCGGGTGTCAGCATGTGGGGCGTGTTTCCGACCAACTCGGCCCGACTCTACGGCAAACCCCTGCCGAAACCAAGGGTACGGCCGGCCAGGTCGTCCGCTCGCGATATCTATTGGTCGTACGTCAGCATTGCCAGCTGCGGATCTGCGTTAACCTTGCGCCCAAACGCTCGCGGAGACTGGTAGAACAATGCGCGCCGTCCTCACCGTCGCCCATGGCGAGCGGGATCGCCTGCAACTCGCCGAGAACTTCCCCGATCCGCAGCCGGACCGCGACGAGGTGTTGCTGCGGATTGCCGCCACGGCCGTGAACTTCCATGACATCTTCACCCGTCGCGGCATGCCGGGCATCAGGATACCGCTGCCGGTCATCGTGGGATCGGACATAGCCGGAGAGATCGTCGCGGTCGGTGAGGAGGTCTTGGGGTGGAAACCCGGCGACCGAGTCCTGGTCGACCCGGTGTTTCGCGATGGCACGCGCACCGGAATGATCGGGGAAACGACCCACGGCGGTCGGGCGGAGTTCATCGCCGTAGCGGCGGCACAGCTCATCGCCGTCCCGCCGGCGGTGTCTCTCGAGGATGCCGCCAGCCTACCGCTCGCCTACGGTACGGCTTACCGGATGCTGGTGACCCAGGGCCGCGTAAACGGCGGTGAAAAAGTCCTCATCCTCGGCGCCAGCGGCGGCGTCGGGGTTGCGTGCGTGCAGCTCGCGAAGCTTCTCGGAGCGGAGGTGCTCGCCTGCAGCAGCACGGCGGCGAAGACGCGCGCCTTGAGCACACTCGGCGCCGATCACGCGGTCGACTATGCGAAGGAAGGCTTCCTCGAGGCGGTGAAGCGCATCTATGGCAAACCGCACGTGACGGGCGGCGGTGGAGTGGACGTGGCGGTGAATTTCACCGGCGGCGATACCTGGCGCGACACCCAGCGCTGTGTGACTCAAGGCGGGCGGATTCTCACCTGCGGTGCGACTGCAGGATTCGAGCTGCTGACCGATGCCCGCTATCTGTGGACCTTCGAGCACCGCTACATCGGCTCGAACGGCTGGTCCGTTGCGGATCTCGAATCGCTCCTCGGCTTGGTTCGCGACGGACGGCTGAAGCCGGTGATCGACCGCGTGCTGCCCCTCGAAGCGGCAGCGGAAGGGGAACGGCTGCTCGAGGAGCGCGAAGTGATCGGCAAGGTACTTCTCAAGCCATGACGAGCGGCAACACGGCCATGCCCGAGAGCGGCAATCTCGGCGACCTGATCCGGCGCGATGTCGCGCGCGAGCGCAGCGCGCTGATCGACCTGCCAGCGCCCACGTGGCAATGGAGCTACGGCGAGCTCGAGACCGCCGCGGAAGCGTTTGCCGCGGCGCTGGTGCGCGCGCGGATCGAGCGCGATGAGCGGGTCGCCATCCTCGCCGAGAACTGTGCCGAATATCTGATCGCCTACATGGGCACGATGCGCGCCGGAGCGGTGAGCGTACCGGTGAACCACCGGCTGCCCACCGACACGGTGCAGTTCATCCTGCGCGATTGTGCAGCCCGGTTGTGCGTCGTCGATGCCGCCCGTGAGGCACTCCTGCCGGCAAAGCTGCCGCGCATCCTGATGCGAGCCCCGGGCAGCCACGGCTTCGCCGCCTTCCTGGAAGCTGGCAAGGGCGCCCCGCTCGCGCGGCGCGCGCGGTCCGAGACCGCCGAGATCCTCTACACGTCGGGCTCGACCGGTCGTCCCAAGGGAGTGGTCCTGTCACACGCCGGACAGCTGTGGGCGCTCAGTGTGCACGTAAGCGCAGCGCCCACGCAGGGCGAGCGAGCGCTCATCGTGGCACCGCTCTATCACATGAATGCTCTTTTCAACCTCTCCGTGTGCCTGCTGAATGGCGTCGAAGTACTGCTCATGCCGCGCTTCGATGCGGCCGCCTATCTGCAGGCCGTTGCCGCGCACCGCTGCACCATGCTGAGCGGTATCCCGACGATGTTCGCGCTCATGGCGCGGCAGCACGAGCTGCTCTCGATCCTGGATCTCACCGCGGTGAGGTTCGTGTCCATCGGCTCGGCGCCGCTCACCGAAGCGCTCGTTGAGCGTGTGCAGCGTATGTTCCCCAACGCCCACATCAGCAATGGCTACGGCACCACCGAGGCCGGGCCCTCGATATTCGAGGAGCACCCCGAGGGACTGCCGCGGCCGCTGCTCTCGCTCGGCTATCCGCTGCGCGAGGTCGAGGTGCGCCTGGTGGGCGAAACCGAGGGGGAAGGGGTTCTGCAGGTGCGCTGCCCGGCGATGTTTACCGAGTACCTGAATCTGCCGGAGGTAACCAGCAAGAGGCTGCACGATGGCTGGTACGACAGCGGCGATGTCATGCGTCGCGACGCCAACGGCTTCTACTACTTCACCGGACGCGCAGACGATATGTTCGTCTGCGGTGGCGAGAACGTCTTCCCCGGGGAAATCGAGAAAATGCTCGAACGGCATCCGGCAGTGCTGCAGGCCGCGGTGGTCAGCGTGCCAGATGAGATCAAAGGGGAGATCCCCATCGCCTTCGTGGTGTTGAAGGATCCCAACCTGCCGCTCGAGGCGCTGAAGCGTTATGCGCTCGAATCCGGACCGGCATTCAGTTATCCGCGCGCGTTCGTGGCGGTCACGGAACTGCCTGTTGCCTCAACGCACAAGATTGACAAGCGGCCTCTTCGGGCGAAGGCGCTCGAGGTTGCGCGTACGCTCAAGCGCTGAAGGAGCCGCGACCGCGGCGGTTGCTCAGCCTTCCTTGGTGCCGTAGGTGCCGCGGCCGATTGCCACGAGTCGCGACTGATCATCAAGGACGTCGATGTCGACCACGCCGACGGTGCGGCCGGCGCGTCTGACGCGGGCGACTGCACGCAGGTCGGTCGCGGCAGCCGGTCGCAGGAAATCGACACGCATGTTGATGGTGGGGACTCCATGGCCGAGCAGCGCCCACAGGGCGTAGTCGCCGGCGATGTCGATGAGACTGGCGATTGCACCGCCATGGTACTGACGCGTGCCGGCGGCGCGCTCCACGGCAGGCGTGTAGCGCATCAGGATCTGCAGCTCGCCCGCCTCGCGATCGAGGCGGGTGCAGGACAGATCGAACAGCTGCTGAAAGGGTGAGCTGTGTAGGAGCGCATGCAGCTGCTCGAGGGTAGGAACGGGTGCGTTCACGCGAGTGAGCCTGTTGCCAAGCGCCGCTTGGCGCTTGCTGCCCTTCAGTATAATCGGATCGCTGTCATAGCCTATCGCCAGTGGATGGGGACCCTGGCTGGGCTAATCTGCGGCAGTTGCCCGTCGCGGGCAGGGCATTGACCCGCTGCGTCTTTAGGCATGCTTTTCGCGTCGACTCTCATGCTGAGCCCCGGGTCGGAGTCCCTAAGATATCGATCGGTCTCGAAACGCTCAGGGCGCGCGGCGCGGATCCGGAAAATAAGCATCCGGCAGGGGATGTGTATGTGCAAGAAGCGATCTGTTGCGTTGAGTTGGAGCGCGATCGCGCTCCTCATCGCGGGGTTCGCAATCGGATCGGCGCGGGCGCAAACGCCGGGTGGTGGTGGCGCAGGCGACAGGTCGCTCCAGGAAGTCGTCGTGACCGCGCAAAAGCGCGACGAATCGGTTCAGGACGTTCCCGTGAGCATTACCGCTCTCTCGGCCCGGGACCTGGAGGCCATGGGGGCCGAGCAGTTCTTCGATTACGGCACGTCCATTCCCAATCTGTCGTTCGGCATCGGCGCATCCGACGGCAATCTCGCCGGCCGCGGCATCGCGTTGCGCGGCATCCAGGGCTCCAACACCACGGGCTTCTATCTCGATGACACGCCCGTCCTTGAAACGCTCGATCCGCACATCGTCGACATCGCGCGTATCGAGGTGCTGCGCGGGCCACAGGGTACGCTGTACGGCGCCGAGTCGATGGGCGGCACGCTGCGGATCATCACCGAGCAGCCGAACGCCAAGGAGTTCGCGGGCGCGGCGCATGTTGACGGTTCGGGGACCGAGCACGGCTCCTTCAACCAGCTCGTGGAGGGCGTGATCAACGTACCGCTCGTGACCGACATCCTGGCCGTGCGGGCGAGCGCCTACTACCAGTTCGACGATGGGTACTTCATCAAAGGGCTGGGGCCTGAGTCGGCGCCGCCCACCGCGACCGTCTCGAACGTTGGCAGCATGAAGTACTACGGCGCTCAGATTGCGCTCAGATACCAGCCGCTGGAGCAATTGTCGATCACGCCCCGGATCATGTATCAGCGCACCAACCAGTTCGGCGACCCGTACGCATACAACTTTGCGAACAACCTGACTCAGCGGGAAGTCTTCAACCTCAATCCCGGCGGCACCGACAGGTGGTACCTGGCGAGCCTCACCATCAACTACACGGCGCCCTGGGGCAGCTTCGTTTCCTCGACCGCCACATTCAACCGCAAGACCCTCGAGCTCGAGGATGACACCGATGTGCTGCAGCTGGATGCGGGTCTCGCGAGTCCCATCCGCAGCCCGATCACGCGCCAGCTCGATCTGCGGCGCTTCGCCGAGGAGGTACGTTTCGCGTCATCTTTCCAGGGGCCATTTCAGATTCTGGTGGGTGGCTTCTACTCGGACAGCACACGTCCCCGCGACTATGAGTGGACCGGACAGGGACTCGGAGCGCTCTTCGGTACGGGGAGCGACCTGGCGCTCAGCTTCGTCGACTCCCGCGAGGCCAAGGTGGAAGCGCTGTTCGGCGACGCCTCCTATGAGATCACGAAGAACTTCAAGGCGACGGTCGGTGTGCGGTGGTTTAAGGACACGGCAACGTTCCGCCAGTATACCAACGGGCTTTTCTTCGGCGGTGTCCCCAGCATCTATCTCGCGCCATCGACCAGCGAGAGTGGCTTCGACCCGAAGTACCTGCTGGAGTACAAGGCAACACCGGATGTGCTCCTGTATACCAGCGCCGCGAAGGGCTTCCGCGAGGGCGGCAACAATATCGCGCTGCCTCGGGGGCCGGCCCCGTCGGG